>JAGCWD010000081.1 GCA_017962025.1 Bacteroidales bacterium | reverse complement strand
TTCCTGCTCCAACGGAAAAGGCCGAACACCAGTGACATCTGGAATGCATTGGCCACACAGGCGAATATTCCTCCACCAACGGTAGCGTTGCAGACCCAAAAGGTAGTTGCGACATTCCAAAGGAGGAAACAGAGGTAATGCCACCAGCAGAATCCCTTGATTCCGGTCTCAGAGGCAGCCTGCTCTGCAAAGAGAAGGGGTATGAACGCAACCAATGAGAGATACCCCGTCCCCGGTGCCAGGAAAGGGATGCTCAGCAGGATAGCCGAAAGGATCAGCAGGGAGAGTATGGAAGCCTTCTTTGACATTTACGGCAAAGATAGTGCATCAGAGATTGAATTCAAAGCCCACGTTTATGACGAAACGGTTGGGATGAGGGACAAGTGACCCGTCCACATTTGCAAAACGGTGGGTCAGGCGCCAGATAGCGTCAATCCTGATGACTTTGAATATATTCGACAAACCGACACCCGCCTCCACATATGGGGTTTCGAGATTGTTCATGCCTTCAGGGAAAACCATGCATGCTCCAAAAGCAGGATCGCCGGGGATTCCGTTATTCTCATCCCTTATCGTACCATAGGCTGCACGTACTATTGCAACCTCCCGGAGATTAAGTCTCTTTATCAGAGGGATCTTGCCCAGGAAGAAACCCTTGAAATCGTGCTCCCAGAAAAGGGTGGTCCAGGTGTCTGCGGCAAATTCGTAATAATCCATGCAGGCAAAGGACTTGCTCTTGAGCCTGTAAGTCTCATTCCCTTCGAAAACCTTCAACAGTGGATAAGGTACGCTTCCCACAATCGTTCCGGCATTCAGGACTATGTTTGAAGATCCTACCGGAGGAGTGAGCCAGGTGTATTTCATGGAGACTTCCGGACGGAAGAAGGTGTACTGGTTCCGTCCCAGGCCTTTCATCGAGGCGGCCATGTTGACAGTCAGGACAGGATAGTCGGAGAACACATAGTGTTTGTCGAAGACTCCCCTGGTGACAATCTCATCTTTCGAGAAACGGAGTTGAAGCAGAGCCTGGTCGTAACCTACATAATCGAACAAGGTTCCGTCAGGGCCTGCCATCGGCACATGGACGCTTGGGAAGATCGTGCGCCTCTCGAGACCCGTGGTCATGTTGAATCCCTGTGACCATTCGTGCTGGTAGGTTACCGCGATGTCATCGATCATGCTCATTTTCCGGCCTCCCTTCTTGGTCAGGATTGAAGTTACCACATCTCCGTTGCCGAAGCCGAAGGACCCTGCTCCAAGCGGCAGAAGGTCGTGTTTGTAGGTCAGGTTCAGTTTACGTTGGGGCATGTTGCCGATCATGATCTCAGCAGAAGCTCCACCTTTCCAGGCTTCGTCAGCGAAACCATAGGCTGCATAACCCATGAGCCTGAACCTGCGGCTGAGTTCCTTGGTGGTCCTGAATCCCATCTGGAGTCTTGAACCCTCCATGTCGTTGAAACTGTACACCGATGAATATGGTCCCAGCCCAACGTACTTGAAATCAAAGAAACCGGTGGCCAGCATGTTGCCGATCTTCTCGGCCCCGCGATAGAGTGGAACCTGTTTTATGGAATCCACCATTTCATAGATACCCTGTTCCTGCTCATTCAAAGGATAGGGCCGGATTGAAGCCCAGTACTCTTCTTCATTCTTAAGTACGTCCTTATGCATCAGGACGGGAGCCTTTGGATCAAGCAATCCAAGCATCTGGTTCTCTGAGAAAGATGGCTCCGAATAGTCAATCTGTCTTCTTGCCAGGAACGAAAAAACTGTCGAAGGGCCCAATGGAGCCACACTCAGGTCGATATAGATCTTGTCCTGCTTGTAAAACCATGTGGAATCCGGCAGTCTCTGGTTCTCCACATCTATCGCCAGGTCGTTTACCCAGTTGACACTTCCTCCACTGCTCAGCCTGGCATGCATGGACCTCAATGCGTAATCCTCTGCATCGATCGACATCATTCCTTCAAAGGCGGGTGACGAAACCCACTTGGACGGGAAGAACATGACCCTGTAGGTATTGCGACCGTCAACGGCCAGGCTGTCCACAAGATAATAGTTGTAGAACATCGAACCGTTGTCTGCCAGAGGAGAAGGTATTTCAACCTGGAATATATTCAGATAATTCTCATAGAAATTGGCTTTTATGTACAGTCCTCCGGTAAACTGTGCGACTGTCTTTTCCTCATTGATTCCGGAGATACGGCTGGATTCTATGACTTCCTTCTTGAGTTCGGGGCTGCGGGAATGGTAATAATGGGACTTCGACTCTGACAGCATCACCGGAAGATACGGCAATCCTGAGATGGGAGAAGTTTCAACATAGTCATAGACGAATCTGAAACCCTTGGGAAGGAATTTCTCTATCAGGGGATTATGAGGATTGACAAGATCGAATTCATTCCTGCTGTAAATCTCACAGTCGTAATGGGGTCTCGCTTCAGGATTGTTCCTGCCCTTGGCTTCGAGAGTCCTGGAAATAATCTGTTTTATGTAGCGGCTGTCCGCACTCACCATGGCCGGATCAAGTTCATTGAGCCGGTCCTTGGCCACGTTGGACTGGGAGAAAGAGTCCGGGACGGTCAGGAAGGAAAAGATAAGTGCGGTTAGAAATATTAATCTTAAAGCCCTCATGAAAGCTCTCTCATCTGATCCTGTCGATCTTTAGCTGCTGGATCTTGTAACTGTCCTTGCACTTGCTCACGAAAATCGTAACCTCGAAGAGCTCCCCGCCGGCATTAAGGTAGCCCAAGGCATATTTGGAATTCGCCCTGGAAGCAGTATGATTGATTTCGAAAGACCTTGTCGTGTGGGTGTCGAAGAACGACTTGAGGATCTGCTTAGCCTGATTCTTGCTGGAATCGGTCGTCGTGGACATGACCGAAATCTCCAGATTGTCTGCGAACCAGGCAGAAAGGCTTTCGGCATCTCCCTTGGCAAGGTACTTCGCTATCGGGACAAACACATCATAACCGTCGTCCGAAGCATGGACGGCGAGACAGAATGTGAGCGCGGCGGACGCGAGGAAAAGCTTTAACAGAGTCCACATGGCTTGTCCATTTGTTGCAAATACCGAGCCACTTTCTTATTTTTGCATATTGATGAAGATTTGTTTGTTGACCGTCGGCAAGACCGACATCGGATGGGTCAAGGAAGGCTTGGAAACCTATGTCTCCAGGTTGTCCCATTATGTCCCGTTCAATGTCAGGGAAATCCCGGAGCTCAAGAACGCTTCCTCCCTCTCCCGTACTCAGATAAAGGAAAAGGAAGGGGAGCTGATCCTTGGCCTCCTCTCTCCTTCCGACATGGTCATTCTCCTGGACGAACATGGCCGGGAGTATTCATCCTTGGAGTTTGCCAGGCACCTGGGAGACCTGACCCAGATGGGGAAGAATATAGTGTTCGTCATCGGAGGGGCCTACGGCTTCTCAGACGCCGTGTACGCCAGGTGCAATGAGAAGCTATCTCTTTCGAGGATGACTTTCTCCCACCAGATGGTGAGGACAATCTTCACAGAGCAGCTTTACAGGGCCTTCACTATCCTCAACGGACAGCCTTACCATCACGAATGAGCAAGAACTATCGGGGCATACGGGATTACCGGATCTGGGGAATGGCGGCAGCAGTCGTCATCCTGATCGTCGCTATTGTGTCCCTGACCAATGTTCCGACCAACACGGACAAGGCTGCCTCACGGACAGAAAAGGCGTTAGAGAGAAGGATGCACATCCTGGAGAGTTACATCTCCGAAACCCTGACTGCCAACCGTGAAGACTGGGTCGGCCGCTACGACCTTCCGGGCGACATGGTCATCTACCGCTACATCGATGACACCCTGCAGTCCTGGAGCAACCAGTTCCCCGTTAAGAATGACGACATCAGTAACCGAATAGTCTATCAGAGATTGTCAAGGCCGAGGGAAAGCATCTCCTCGCCACTCGCAGAGGTCGGAGAAGTACCGGTGTTCGTAAATTATGGTCCGAAATGGTACCTTGTCAAGGCCTCCATCCTTGGTCCCAGGAAGGTAATCGCCGGCCTGGAGATAATCGACTCCATGGATGATGACAATCCCGGCGGGATCAATCCAAAACTCCATCTCGGCCGTAACTATTCGATAGTCCCCCTTTCCGAAAATGGCGGCAGCGTTGTCAAACTGCAGGATAGACCGGTTTTCAAGATAGTTGCAGAATCCCTCTCGGAACAAGGTCTTCCAATAAGGTCCGCATTCAGATCGAAACTGTTTTCTCCTGCCGTCTATGCAGACGGAAAGCTTTTCAATTCCCTTGGAGCGGCTTTGATCACATCGTTCCTGATTGTGCTGTTGATAAGCACAGTATTCTTCTTCAGGAGGAAACTGTACAGGAATATTCTCCGGTCCAGGCATCCCGGAAGAGGCTTTGCCGTCCTGGCGCTCTGCACAATGGCAGTGCTGGTTGCACTCGTCATATTCATCAATTACCTTTTCCGTAGCATTCTCCTCAACTCCAGCATCTCCCTGGAGCTGTACAAACTCAATGACCTTACTGTCTACAGTCTGGTAGTGTACCTGATGGTCACTGCCCTTCTGATGATGATCCCACTCCTCGTCCAGATCCTGATGCCCTCCATGAAAAGGCTTTTCGGGATCAAGATGGACATGTTCTCCCCTGTTGCGAGAATCTTGACCGCTGTTGCGTTCGCTGCCTATCTGGTACTTACTGCCGGTACCCTTGGATTCAGGAAGGAGCAGAACAGGATCAATGTCCTGGCAAACAGGCTGTCGATGGAGAGGAATATCAGCCTGGAACTGGAACTGCGGCTGATGGAGGACAAAATCGCATCCGACCAGCTCATTTCCTCACTTACTGTACTGGAGAACAGCAACAGCATCATCCTGGGAAGGATAGTCGAGAGCTACATGTACAACCTCTCCCAGGACAACGACATAGTTGTGGAGCTATTTCCTGAAAACGAGAAAGACAAGGATGCGATAGCATATTTCACAGCCATGGTTTCAGGTGGCACCCCTATTGCGGACGAGTCGAGGTTCCGCTACATGAGGGATGCCGGGGGCAACAGTTTCTACACCGGCAGTTTCGCCTACTACAACCAGGGCTACGGAGTCACAATGCTCCTCCTGACCGTCTCTCCCAAATCCAACAGGGAGGACAGGGGTTATGCCAGGCTCCTTGGCTTCTCGGCTCCGGGAGACGTACTCATGCCGTCAATATATTCCTACGCCAAGTATTCCCTCGACAACCTGGTTTCTTACAAGGGAAACTACGCTTACCCTACCGTCCTTCACGCAGGGGTTAAGGACGAGCTCCTGGAAGCACCGTCAGGTGTACTCCGCCTGGGAGGCTACACTCACTTTATCAACAGTACCTCGGATGACGACATGATTCTCATCTCGAGGCAGAAAACGGAGACTTTCCTCTATTTCGTCGCTTTTCTTTTCCTGACCCTATTCTTCTTCGCCTGCCTTTCTCTGTTGTCTCTCCTGAGGAGGAACCGGCCGGTAGCGACAGAAAAGAATTACTACAAATCCAGGATCAACGCCTCGATGATGCTTGCCCTCGTGATGACCCTTATTACACTGGCGACAATCAGCGTCCTCTTCGTTTACAGGAGGAATAATGCCAACCTGAGGTCTTCGATGGCTGACAAGATCAACTCCCTTCAGACACTGCTCGAGGCAAGGTGCCGCTTCGCACAGGACTACACTGCTCTCAACACCCAGGAAGCGTCCAGTGTACTGGAAGACATCAGTAACACTACAAAACAGGACATCACCCTCTTTACCACTAGTGGGAAGGAATTCCGGTCAACTACTCCCGAGGTTTTCGACAGGATGCTTCTCGGAACCAGGATGAACCAGGAAGCTTTCGAGAATATAATCTACAAGAACCGGCGCTACTACATCGGAAAGGAAAAGATCGGCTCCAAGCAGACCTATTTCCTCTATGCCCCGGTGTTTAATGCACAGGGAAAGATGATTGCGATAATGAGTTCACCGTACACCGACGAGAGTTTCGACTTCAAGTCGGAAGCGGTCACCCATTCGATCACAATCATCACGATGTTCATGATCCTCCTCCTTCTCGCCCGGTTCCTTATGGGAAGGGCGGTGGACAAGATGTTCAAGCCCATCACCCAGATCGGGAAGAAGATGAAAGAAGTTGACATCAACAACCTTGAATATATCGTCTATGAGAGGGATGATGAGGTCTCGACACTGGTTCATGCCTACAACCTGATGGTGCATGATCTCTACAATTCGACCAAACAGCTGACTCAGGCTGAAAGAGACAAGGCCTGGGCTACCATGGCCCGCCAGGTCGCCCATGAAATCAAGAATCCGCTGACCCCCATCAAGCTCCAGATACAGAGACTGATCAGGATGAAGAGCAACGGCAATCCCGCCTGGGCTGAACGGTTCGACGAGGTGTCTGAAGAAGTCCTCAAGCAGATCGATCTCCTTGCAGACACCGCCAACGAATTCTCAACCTTCGCCAGGCTCTACACCGAGGAGCCGGTTGAAATCGACCTGGACAAGTTGCTTAAGGAGGAGATTGACCTGTTCGACAGCCGGGACAACATAAGCTTCTCCTACATGGGACTTGACAGTGCCAAGGTGACCGGACCCAAGCCTCAGTTGACCCGAGTCTTTGTCAACCTTATCGGGAACTCTGTCCAGGCCATCGAGAACGCCCAGAATGAAATCCGTGAGAAGGGAGGAGATCCTTTCAAGGGACAGATACTGGTGTCCCTGAGGCTGTCCAACAAGGAGGGCTTCTATGACATCGTGTTCGAGGACAACGGTCCCGGAGTGAGTGACGAGAACCGCTCAAAGCTCTTCACTCCGAACTTCACTACAAAAAGCAACGGCACAGGACTTGGTCTGTCCATATGCCGTAACATAATCGAAAAGTGCAACGGTGAGATTCTCTACTCCAAGTCATTCTCACTGAAGGGAGCCTGTTTCACGGTGAGGTTCCCCAGAGACAAGAAACCTAGAGTTTAGTAACAAATTCTTCCATACACTTTCTGAGAGAATGTCTTTCTGAAGGTACTGCATCGGCGGCCGGATGTCCGACTGCGAAAAGTGCCGTGATTTCGTAGCCCTGGGTTTCAGGGAAGGCCTCAGCAAGATTTGCCGGATCGAAACTGCCTACCCATGTACATCCCAGTCCCAGGTCGGCGGCGGCCAGTATTATGTGTGTGCCTACAATGGCAGCATCAGTTTCGGCCCCGTTTTTCCCGTCATAGACTCGTACCCATGCCTCATCGCTCTTGCATCCGACCATAAAGGCCGCAGGGGCACCGAACAACGTGTGAATGGGGCGGATTCTCTGCATCGCTTCTTTGCTGTTCAGGGCCCAGATATGTACAGGTTGTTTGTTGCAGGCAGTGGGTGCAAGTCTGGCAGCTTCAAGAATCTGGTCAATCTTAGAAGAGGAGACTGGTTGATTGTTGAATTTCCTGCATGAGAACCTTTCCCCAGCAAGTTCAAGGAAGGCAGAATGGGATAAATCTCTTTTCATTTTTTACAGATGATATTCCCGTGTTAATATAGACAATCTTTTTTAATTAAACAAGACCGCGACCTCAATTTTTACTAAACAAACCATTTAACAAAAAAACTTTCGCAATGAGTAAAGCATTAAGATTCTTCGCGATTTTGTCGCTGCTGCTTCCGCTCGGTCTCCGTTCCTTCGAGGCAAGCGCTCAGCAGAACAGGATCTCGGTGACCACGGTTGTCAAAGACAACGTGGGTGCTCTTCCCGGAGTCGGTGTCGTGGTCAAGGGAACGACCAACGGTACCATGACAGACGAGAACGGATCGGCTACGCTGAACAATGTGCCCTCCAACGGGACACTCGTAGTCTCCTACCTTGGTTACACGACAGTCGAGGTGCCGGTCAACGGCCGTACCCGCATCGATGTGACCATGGAAGAGGATGCCCTCGCCCTTGAGGAGACGGTCGTTGTCGGTTATGGTACCCAGAAGAAGGTCAACCTGACCGGATCCGTGTCAGCTGTCAACTTCGAGACAGTTGCCACCAAGTCACGTCCGCTCGTGAACACCACCCAGGCCCTTACCGATGCGACCCCTGGTCTCCAGATCATGCAGGGCCGCGGTATGCCGGGCGACGAGGCCATTTCCATGAATGTCCGTGGTATCGGTACCCTGAATTCCTCAGGCCCCCTCGTGCTTGTCGATGGTATCGAGCAGGGTATCAACTCTGTCAACCCCGCCGACATCGCTAACGTTTCCATCCTTAAGGATGCTGCATCCTGCGCCATCTACGGTAACAGGGGTGCTAACGGTGTTATCCTCGTGACCACCAAGAACGGCAGCAAGGATGGCAAGATCTCCGTTACCTATGATGCAAACTTTGCCTACAGCGAACCTTTCA
>JAGCWD010000080.1 GCA_017962025.1 Bacteroidales bacterium | reverse complement strand
TTGCAAGGCTACTGGATAGCTATGTGCGTCGAGCTGAACGTCAGGGGGATACTGTTCATCTGGCGACTGAGCGGTGACAAATGGATGAAGCACAAAGTCATTGAAAAGGAACAGGAAGTTTTGGAATATGCTGATATTTAGCAAATAGACAATAGATGGAAAAGATCATCAACCAGGAATTCGGCGGGGAAAGACCGCTCTACTGTAAAAAAGACCTCTATCTCGAGAACGTAATTATTCATCCCGGGGAGTCAGGCCTGAAGGAGACGGCTAACATCACTGCTGTAAAATGCCGCTTCGAGGGTAAATACCCCCTCTGGGAATGCGACGGCTTCATTGTCAGGGACAGCATCCTCACCGTCGGAGCACGTTCCGGCCTATGGTACTCCAGGAATGGAGAGTTATATGACACCATCATCGATGCTCCCAAGACATTCCGCAGGATGGACGGTATCAAGATGAGGGACTGCTGGATTCCCGGAGGTACAGAGACCTTCTGGGACTGCTCCAACATCGACGTTGAGGACTGTGTGATAGAAAGGGCAGACTATGTCTTCATGCACTGCGAGAATATCAGGCTCAAGAATGTCAAGCTGCAGGGCAACTATGGTTTCCAGTACGCCAGGAATGTTGAGATAAGTAACTGCATCCTTAATTCAAAGGACTCCTTCTGGGAGGCCGAGAATGTGGTCATCTATGATTCGGTGATCAACGGAGAGTACCTTGCATGGTACTCCAAGAACGTCAAGCTCGTCCGTTGCCATATAACCGAGACACAGCCGCTGTGCTACTGTGACAATCTTGTAATGGAGGACTGCACCTTCGGAAGCGACAGCGACCTTGCTTTTGAATATTCGACCGTTGAGGCCAACATCAAGGGTTACCTCACCTCGATAAAGAATCCCCGTTCAGGGCACATCCACGTGGAAAAGGTCGGTGAAATCATAATCGACGAAAACATAAAGGCACCCGGCAATTGCGAGATCACGACTGACTAACCTTGTCAGAACCTGTAAACGGTGAATGAGCTTCCGGGAACCTCTATCGGTTTTCCGGAAGCTATCGTTATCCGGTCACTCACCGGCGACACAGCATCCGGAGTTAGAGGTGTGACCCTCTGGTCAGGGCCGGCAAAAAGGGTGGTCCTGTCCACATCCTTCCTCGACACCGACCTGTCGAATGCCAGATTGAATGACTGTGGTTCTGTCGACAGGTTTATGACCTTTACGATGTGCTGCTTCCGAACCGCATCATAACCCGCAGTGACGAAAAGGGTCTTCTCCCCTTCTGTATTGTCCACCGCATAGACCTTGTCCATCGTGTTATCCCTCATCATCTTGCACATCCAGTAGTTGAATGTCCTGGCACTTATAGTGCTGCTGTTCAGCAACATAGGTTGCATCTCGTTTCTCTCTATGCACTCCCAGTTACGCATGAGGGGACGGTCTGCCATGATGGGGTTGAGGTCGCCGTTCCTTTCCAGCCCCATCTTGAATATTCCTTCTGCCAGGATACTTCCCGGATACACACCTTGCGGACCACCGACACCGTTGTTCTGGATTCCCAGTTCCAGGATGCAGATATCTATGCCCTGTCTCTTGTAGGTGTCATATTTATGGAAATTGTTCACTGCCCATGGGACACCTTTATAATAATGTTCATCATAGATTTCTATCTCAGATTTGTCTATGAAATCATCCATGAACTTTTCCTTGTCGTCACTGGACAGGGGGCTGTCAGCCAGGAACCTGAGCTGAGGGTAGCGGGCTTTCACCGCTTTGTAGATTTCGTGATAACGGCGATAGTATTCAGGGCCGAAATCCTCGTTTCCAATCTGGATATATTTCAGGGGGAACGGAGCCGGGTGTCCATTCTTCGCCCTCTCCGAACCCCAGCGGCTGTCCACCGGACCGATGGCATATTCAATGGCATCCAGGAGGTCATCGATGTAATACTGGACGTCGTAATCCTTGTGCATGAGATGCCCGTCCTTATCACGCTGTACCCATCCGGAACATACCATTCCGTCAGGGGCCGTGTAGAGAGCAGCACAGCCCATATATTCACACATCTGAAGGAATTCGTGGAAGCCTATCCCGTCCGTACGGTAATGTGGATCCCATTTGCTCCATTCGCCGGGACGCAACTCCAGGGGACCGATGGTCTTTTTCCAGTTATACATAGTCTCGGCATTCACTCCATGGACTATGCACCCGCCAGGAAAGCGAAGGAAATCTGGTTTGTAATCCACAAGGTTCTGGAGGATGTCCTTGCGGAAAACTGAACGGCCTCCGTCATAGGTGTCGGAAGGGAACATGGACACCATGTCCAGCTGGAACCTTCCGGCCTTTGATGGAACTATCGAGAGCATACCGGCAGCCACATCCCTGTCCGGAACAAGTTCAGCTTCAAGCTTTTTCCAGTCTCCTGTGATATTCCTAAACGATACGGGAGCTGAGCATGGTGATCCGTTTTCATCGGACAACCGGAAGGAAAGGACTCCTTGATAACCTTCAGACCTGACATAGAAGGAAAGCCGGCAAGGAACCCCTTTACGGAAAGCCATCCCGAAATAACCACGGTTGTGGATGGCAGTGGTCGGAGAATCAATGTCCGTCAGCACATTGACTGCCATGGAATGGGCATTCTGCGGATTCAAAGGATTGTTCTCAGTGAGAGAGACCCTGATCGGACTGCATCCCAGAGGCGTGGTAACCCAGCCCACGAGAGGATCTATCTGATAGACTTTCTTCTCCCCACGTGCGGGACCCGGAATGTCCTTGTACTTTCCGTTCTCTATCTCAAGTCCCTCGGGAAGGTTCGCCTCCTCGAAATTCCTGTTCCGGACCATTTCAGCATAAAGACCGCCGTCACCTATCATTCCTATCTCCTCGTAGTGCCATCCATAGAGGACACGGGAAACGGATTTGGCCTTGGAGGTCTTTACAGTAACCTTTGGGACACCCGCCATAAGCGGGATTGTCAAAAATGCGGCAACGGTTAGGGTTACCGTCTTCAGAGCACTTCTGGTCATAATCATTGAAAGCCTTATTCACAAAAATAGACAAATAAATCTTATATTTACAACATGAAAGCTCCCCTATTGACTTCGATTTGCACAGCCTCAATGCTGGCCATTTCTTTTGCCTTCTCTCCATCATCTCCGGCATGCACCAACCTCATCGTGACAAAGGGTGCATCAACTGACGGGTCTGTAATCTGCACTTATAACTGCGATACCTTCGGCTACTCTGGATGGCTTACCCACTCCCCCGCCGGACGGCATGAAAAGGGGGAGATGATTCCCATCAGGTCCTTCTGGCATCCGGCCGAAATCAAGGGATATGTAGATCAGGTGGATTATACCTACAGCGTCATAGGCTACATCAATGAGCATCAGCTCTGCATCGTTGAGACCACCTTCGGAGGGAGGATGGAACTTGTCAATCCGGAAGGAATCCTTGGCTATGACAATGTGATCCAGCTTGCACTTCAACGCTGCACGACTGCACGTGATGCCATCCGCACGATGGGAGATCTGATGGATAAATACGGCTACTGCGACGAGGGCGAGACTTTCACTGTGTGCGACACCGAGGAAGCATGGATAATGGAACTCATCGGAAAAGGTCCAGGCAGGAAGGGTGCAGTGTGGGTGGCCTTGAAGATTCCTGACGGCAAGATAAGCGCCCACGCCAACCTGAGCAGGATCAGGCAGATCCCATTCAAGGACAAGGAGAATTGCATGTACTCTGAGGACGTGGTCTCGTTTGCCCGCGAAATGGGTTATTTCTCCGGGAAAGATTCCGATTTCAGTTTCAGGGATGCTTACTGCCCCATCTCTTTCCTTGGAGTCCGCATGGGTGACACCAGGGTCTGGAGTTTCTTCCGCCACCACACAGATGCAGAAGAAATGGACAGGTATCTCCCCTACCTGGATGGAGAATTTGAGACCTGTGACCATCTCCCTCTCTGGATTACACCGGATTCGAAGCTTTCTGTCCAGGACATAATGAAGGACATGCGC
>JAGCWD010000079.1 GCA_017962025.1 Bacteroidales bacterium | reverse complement strand
TAAGAGCATGGATGACATCTATTCAGACAGACCCGAAACCAGGAGCCTGGAACTTGCCTCAAGGATCTATGACGGCAAAGTAGCAGTCGCAAGGGCTGACATGCTTCCAAAAGTAGCCGCCATGGGAGGTTACATGATGTCAAATCCAAGTCTCAAGAACGGATTCGAAAAACAATTCAACGGTTATTGGGGAGTGGGTGTCGTAGTGAACGTCCCAATATTCCATGGCTTCGAGGCCTTGAACAAGACCCGCAAGGCAAAGGCGGAGGCGACGCTCTACCGCTCCCAGCTTGAAGATGCCAAGGATCTTATCAATCTCCAGGTCACCCAACTTCGCAAACAGGAAGCAGAAGCGCTGGAGAAACTCGCCATGACTGAGAGCAACCTCTCGAGCGCTGAAGAAAACCTCCGTACTGCAACCATAGGGTTCAATGAAGGAGTGATCAATGCGAACACCGCACTTGCCGCACAGACGGCATGGCTTCAGGCTCACTCTGAATATATCGACGCGGGAATAGAACTCCAGATGCTTGCTTCCAATTTGGACAAGGCGGAAGGAAACCATAGGATCAAATAAACAAGGTTATAATAAAAGACACAATATCATGGAAAAGGAAAAGAAAAGCTACAACCTGGTAATCGGGATAGCAGCCCTCATCTTGATCATACTGATCATAGCTATCGTCGGCTACTTCGTTTCAAAGCCGAAGCCGCTGGTAATTCAGGGAGAGGCAGAGGCCAGTGAATACAGGATTTCCGGTAAGGTTCCCGGCAGGATCGAAGAATTCTATGTCAAGGAAGGCCAGGAGGTCCACAAGGGCGACACTGTTGCCTTCATCGACTCTCCGGAAGTCCGGGCAAAACTGATCCAGGCCAATGCTGCCAGAAATGCGGCAGCCGCGCAGAGTGACAAGGCACGTCACGGTGCCCGCAGTGAACAGATCCAGGGTGCCTACCAGCTTTGGCAGCAGGCAATCGTACAGGAAGACGTGATGAAAAAGTCCCTGGACAGGGTGCAGAGGCTGTACGACCAGAAAGTGATCGCCGCCCAGAAATACGATGAGACAAAGGCGAAGTACGATGCAGCAGTTGCCCAGACACTGGCGGCAAAGAGCCAATACGACATGGCAGTCAGCGGAGCGAGGATGGAAGACAAGGCTGCAGCCAGGGCTCTTGTCGATCAGGCCTCGGGCGCCGTTCAGGAGGTAGAGTCCTATCTCAGTGAACTGTATCTGGTTTCGCCCGCAGACGGAATCATCTCCGCCACTTATCCCAAGGTAGGGGAACTTGTCGGACAGGGATCCCCTGTCGCGAGCGTCATCGACTTGAAAGACCTCTGGTTCACATTCAATATCAGGGAAGACTATCTTCATGGGATGAAGCAAGGCGACAAGGTCACTGTGGTTATCCCTGCACTTGACGGCAAGGAGATCAGCGCAACAGTCAACTACATCGCTGTCCGTGAATCCTACGCTACATGGAAAGCGACAAAGGAGACGGGAATGTACGATGCAAAGACCTTCGAGGTCAGGGCCGTTCCGGACCAGGCTGTGGAAGGAATCCTTCCCGGAATGTCCGCAATAGTCAAACAGAAATAAGGCTTTTCAATCATGACCAATTGGCAAAGGATACGCGCTGTCGCGGGCCGCGAACTCAGGATAATCAGGAACCGTCCTCTTTATCTGGTGGGTTCGGTGGGCGTGATCGCCTTCTGCGCCATCTTCTTCCTGACATTCCTGGGAGGAGGACTTCCGCATGACATCCCTATCGGGATAGTCGACGAAGACAATTCCTCTACCTCCAGGAATTTCTGCCAGCAACTCGATGCGACACAACTGGGCAAGGTAGTCCATTACGATTCTTTCGCTTCCGCCAGGGAAGACATGACCAGCGGAAAGATCTCCTCTGTCTGTCTAATTCCCGAAGGCCTCAACGAAGACGTGCAGGCTTTCCGCCAGCCGAAGATAACTTTCTACGTGAACGGTCTCTATTTTGTCAGCGGAGCACTGGCGTGGAAAGACCTTCTTACTATGGTGAATATGGCCAACGGTGCCGTACAGAGGGAGATGTTAAGGGCAAAAGGCTACAATGAAAGCCAGATAATGGGAATGATACGCCCTATCGACATCGACACCCACCAGATAGGTAATGTCACCACCAGCTACAATTATTACCTAAGCGGCCTGTTGCTTCCGGGAATGCTGGAGATGATAGTGATCCTGGTGTTGATATATTCCCTCTCCGCTGAACTCAAGTTCGGAACCTCCAGGCACCTGATGGACACTTCTGGTCATTCGATAGTCAATGCCATCAGCGGAAAACTGCTGGTCTGGACGGTGGTCTTTTCGGTAATCGGTTTCATCCTCGTGATGCTGCTATACCATCAGATGCATTTCCCGATGAGCGGAAAGATATTCAACATGTTCATCCCGATGCTGCTCCTGGTACTCGCAAGTGAAGCCATTGCCATATTCATAACCGAAATGGTTCCCGTTCCGAGGCTGGCACTTAGTATCGGAGCCCTGTACAGCGTGCTGGGTTTCTCCATGGCAGGATTCACGCTGCCACTGGAAGCCATGCCTCCGTACGTCCAGGGGCTTGCAGCCGTCTTCCCGCTCAGGCACTACTATCTATTCTATGTCCAGGAAGCGATCTTCGGGGCCGGGTTCGCCGGATGGTGGAAAGAAGTCATCTACCTGATGCTCTTCCAGTTCATTCCGCTGGCTGGCTTGATCCGCCTCAAGAACGCCTACATCCACCAGAACTATCCTAAAGAATAAGTATCATGGCAAACACATTCATAAAGACTTGGTTGCGTGACTGGTGGGGAATCTTCTGCCACGAGTTGAAACAGATTTTCTCAGACGGAGGAGTTCTTCTGATCTTCTTTGTCGCAGGTCTTGCCTATCCGCTTCTCTACAATGTAATCTATCTCAACGGAATCCTGTCCGAGACCCCTGTGGCTGTAGTGGACGACGCTGCCTGTTCTGACAGCCGCCGGTTCATCAGGGAGATAGATGCGACAAGGGAGATCGAGGTCGCTGCCAAATGCGTCAACATGGAAGAGGCCAAAAGACTCATGCAGGAAAGGAAGGTCAACGGGATAGTCTATTTCCCCCGTGAGTTCGGAAAGAGACTCGCGAATGGGGAGACTGCTACCCTGTCGCTCTACACCGACATGAGCAGCTTCCTATACTACAAGAATGCCATGATCGGCACCAACTTCGTGATGCTCCACGAGGTCGGGCAGATCCAGATGGAAAGATATTCAATGGCAGGAATGACGGAGCAGGCGGCCTCGCAGGTTATCAAACCTCTCGGTTATGAAGATAACAACCCCTACAACAGGGCTTTCGACTACAGTTTCTTCCTGATTTCCGCTATACTTATGATAATAATCCAACAGACATTGTTCTACGGCATGTCTCTGCTGGTCGGAACCCAGAGGGAAAAGAACCACAGTTTCGCATCACTGCCAGACAAGCTCCAGGGCAATGGAGTTGGAAGGGTGGTCCTCGGACGCGGAGCAGCCTACTGGATCCTCTATCTGGGAATAGGAATGTACATCGCCTTCATAGTCCCGGCGATCTTCGGCATACCCCAGAGGGGTGATTTCTGGAACGTCCTAGCCCTGTTGGTCTTCTTCATAACAGACTGCGTGTTTTTCAGCATGACCTGGAGTACCTTTATCACCAGGAGGGAATCGGTGTTCCTGCTGTTCCTGGCGATGTCTCCGATCCTCGTCTTCCTGACAGGATGCTCATGGCCTACAGTGGCCTTCCCGGGATTCTGGAAAGCATTCTCCTACTTGTTCCCCTCAACCTTCGGAGTCCAGGGCTTTATCAACCTGAGCACTGCGGGAGGAGACATCTCTGCGGCAGGAAAGCAGATGACATTCATGGTCCTTCAGACCATTATCTACTTCTTCCTCTCCTTCGTGTGTATCTATGCAGAAAACTGGGTGATAAGACACAAGGAGCAAATCCACGACAGAAGGGATGAACTCACCCGCCGCATCGGAATAGACCGTGCGGAGGATGCAAGGATAATCAAGGGAAACTGATCCCTCAACTCTTATTCACCAACATGGAACGCGACGCGGAGATCCTCGATTTCCGCGTCCGTTATCGGTTTAAGGCTGCCCAGAGGGGCTGCGAGAATCAGTGAACGGGCGCTGAAGTCGGCCACTTCCAACCTGTCAAAGGTGTTGATGAGCTTGTCTCCCGTAACGACCACGGAATCATTCTCAAGCATTACGAACGGCCTGTTGCGGAATTCGTCTGCAAGGGTGGAAAGGTGCTCGTCGTACTGGCTTCCAAAAGGGAAGGTCGGTATGTCCTGGAGGAATATCCAACTTTCAGGAATAGTCCTTACATCGAACTTGACACCGGTTGTACAGAAGCCCATGAGGGCAGGAGACTGGGTCAAGATAATCGAATTGACCTTGGGATTGCGGCGATAGATCTCGTAGTGAAGGGCCACGGAGCGGCTCGCCATCTTGCCAGCCTCGACCATTCCGTCTTTGATCTGGACTATGTCCTCAGGATCGATGTCCCATCGCTGGACATTGGAAGGCGTGATCAGGAAATCATTGCCTCTCCACCTTACAGAAGCCGTCCCGTAGGAACTGCACATGAGTCCCTGGGAACAAGCCCTGCGGACTATCTGGCAAATCTCGGAACGGATAGCCCTTTCGTCGGAAGGATGGTCCACGTTCATGAAATGCTCGAAAGGAGTGTTGACGGCCATTTCATGACGGTTGATCTGCTCCTCGGTGAGGTATTTCGGTGTGCCGAGGGTCTTTGCATTCAGTATCGTACGGGCACAAAGCTCCAGGGTTTCGAAACGCTGATAGGCGTCTGCGATATCCTCTCCATAGAGAACCACACCGTGGTTTTCCATTATGACTGCCTTGAATTCAGGATTCCTCCTGAACTCTTCGACGATCTTCTTTCCGAGAAGTTCGCTGCCCGGGAGGGCATATTCAGCAAATCCCACCGGTCCGCAGACAGCCCTTGCCTGCGGGATGATGCTTGTGTCCGGAATCTCATGGACCACACTGAAGGTCACGAGTCCCGGAGGATGGGCATGGATGACCGAACGGGCCTTGGGATTCATCCTGTAGATAGCCTCGTGGAAAGGATATTCCGATGAAGGCCTGTGAGGGCCGACAATAGTACCGTCGGCTTTCACGCACATTATGTCCTCTGGCCTCAGGGAACCCTTGTCGATTCCGGCAGGGGTTATCCACATGTCACCGTTTCCGTCCATTATGGACAGGTTGCCACCGGAAGTGGTGGTCATTCCGCTGCGGTAGATCCTGCCGATGATTATCGCAATCTGCTCGGCAGGATGCATGAGTTTTATATCAAGTTGTTTCATATTATGCTAGCATTACCTGACCGCCCGTCACGGGAATGGCCTGTCCGGTCTCACCGGTCTGATCTATTGCGTACAATATTGCCTTGCAGACATCCACCGGGTTGCATCCCTTGCGCATGGGCACTTTTGAAAGATAGTATTCCTTTACATCAGCCACTGTCTTTGCTCCCGGAGCCTTTCCAGCCTTGAGATACTGGATGAACAGGCCTTTCTCCGGGTCGCTCCATAGCGGTCCGTCATAGTAATTGCCTGGACAGATGGAATTGACCTTGATCCGGAACTGAGCCAGTTCAAGGGCGAAGGACTGGGTCAGTCCTATTCCTCCGAATTTCCCTCCTGCATAGGCGAAATTGGCCTTGCTTCCCACCAGGCCGCTCTTTGAGTTGATCTGGACTATGTCGGCAAAATACTCGGGATCATGGGCGGTCTCTATCTTCATCACATGGCTCGCAACCTTCGCACAGAAGAAATAGGCCTTGTAGTTGATGTTGGTTACGAATTCGAAGTTCTCCGGAGTCATGGCTTCGAGATCTCCCGCACGGACTACACCCGCATTGGAAACAAAGGCATCGAGGGCGCCGAAATTCACCACCGTCTCCTTGATGAGGTTCTTGAGGCTGTCCATGTCTGCGACATTGGTCTTCACGAAGATAGCCTTGTTTGCCCCGGCTAGCTCGTTGAATCCCTCTGCCGTCTTGACTCCCGTGACCTCATTCAGGTCGGCAACCACTATGTTTGCGCCTTCCTTGATCAACTCACGGGCGATACCCTCTCCAAATCCCTGGGCGGCACCGGTCACGATTATGGTCTTGCCTTCGACACGACCCTTTGAGGCTGTCGAGGCCACTTTGCGTCGGTAATTCTCGACCTCCCAATTATCGATGAATGCTATCTGGCGGGGTGTCATCGGATGCTCGCCACCGAACGAAGAAGCATACCATGCCACCTTCATCGAATCCAGGAACACTTCCGTGACGGTCTTGGCTTCCTTGGCGTTGGAGCCCACAGCAACAAGTCCTACTCCCTTGATAAGAAGCACCTTTGGAGTATGGCCACGCTTTTCCACGTAGGCCTCGATCTTCCTTTCCGCCTGCTTGACCAGGTCTTCCGGATCCTTGGGGTCGATGAATATGTATTCACTCTTGCAATAGACGATTCCGTCCGGAGTGAACGGCTTGAGAACGGAAGCGGCAGCATCCTTACTCTGGATGAAGCTGCCAACCAGGGCGTTATTGGTAACCTTCAGGGTTTTCAGGCCCCGTCCTGAACGGCTCAGGATGGTACGGATGGCGGGAATCGTCTCACTTACGCAGTCACACACAGGGGCATCCCCCTCCGGCAGAGGCTTTACAATAGTCTCAAGTTTCGACATGATTCCGTCATAGATCGCATCAATCTCCTCCGTCGTGTCGGCTCCGACAAATATTCCGTGGTTCTGGAGGAAGATTACCTTCGGATCAGACCCGTTCTGCTTCCTGTAGGATTTTATCTTGTCATAAACCTTCTTGAATAGAGTGTATCCCGGATCAGTGTAAGGAATATACAACGCATCCGGGAAGAAATGGGCGCACAGGGTCTCAGCATCCGAAGAACACATGAGTCCATTTACCAGAGTGGGATGCAGATGAACCACGAAAGCAGCCTCCATGCAATTGTGAAGGGAAGTCTCCACGGAGGGGCGCCTGTCCTTCGTTATGCATGCAGCTGCCAGGTCGTTCTTAACCTGTTCTTCCCTTTCAGAAGTGTTGCTACTGTATTTCTTTTCACCCATCGGATTGAGCTTGGATCGGTCCAGAACCGCAAATCCTTCTTCACCGATTGTTGCGAGGGCATGGCCACTGGCCTTTACCCAGAGTCTCTTTTCATTCTTGTACGAAGTGTTTCCGCCTCCGGCAATCACGTACCGATCGTCCCGGCCGTACTTCCGGGACACTTCCACCAACTTGTCAATCTCAGACATATTCCTAAATGATAATTGTTTTCATGATTATTTCGGCCCCCGCATCGACGGAGTCTAAACCAGCCTGATGGGCCACAACCTTGCAGGATCCGCGGAAATTGATCTCCCTCAACTTTTCGCTCAAGCCTTCCGGATGGTCACTAGTGCGCAGTTTGATTGGCTCAAGGGCAGGAGTATTGTGCTCGGAACCGAATGTAACGGTAAAGCCCTCGTCCATCAGATATGATGAATAATCCTCAAGGACCCTGGTAGTGTTACGGGTGGTGATGAATTCGGCTGAGGTTATTCCGCGCTTCTTCAAGGTATCGGCAGCCTTCTGCAGATCCCCCTCGAAATCAGTGAACTCCCCCTTTGCATTGTCAGCAAGGAAAGGATAGGTCGGGATGCCTCCGGCAGCCTTTATGATTCCGCAGACCGTTTCCATCGGGAGGAATGCCTTGGGATCTTCAGGAACGAAAGCCGCTCCACCCGCCTTAAGGAGCCTGGAACGGATTTCATTCTCGACCGCAGCCTTGTTGTCCGGGGATGATTTGAGGGGAACCCCTCCGAAAATCTTCTCGTAAACAGGAAGGACATCATCAAACCGGGTCTCGATCTCCATCCTCAAAGCCTTAGCCAGGTGGCGTTCACGTACCGAGCCCTTGGTCAATTCGCTGACAATCTTCCAGAAATCAAGATTGAAGCCTGCTCCAATGGCATCCAGGTGGGCATTCAGTTTCCCGCACATCTTCTCTACCTGGAGGTTGGATTCCTTCCTGACATCATCAAGAAGCTTAGCTTCCCTCCCTTGGAGGATTACAGGGCAAGCCAACCCCTTTCCACTAATATAGGTACGACCGGGATTATTGGGATCGTTGACCCTAAGACCAGCGGACTGATCCTCGCTGTTAAGGGATATGAATTCAATATTGAACATCGGGCAAAGATGCCTGACTGAGCAGCCCTCGCTCCAGGCACCATAGCCGTCAGTGCTGTAAAAGTCATTAATTCCCACCACTTTGACACCCTCGGAGGCAGCCATGTCAAGAGCTTGGTCCACATCGGAAAAGGCGCTGAAGGAATAGGGTGTGTGAAGATGGGCATTGACGTCGAAAATGGTCATGATTCAGTTATGGTTTTAGTCATTCAAAGTTAGCAATAATCCTCGAATTATATATCTTTGTAAACATGAAGAAAGATACTCTTTGTTTGATTGCCGCACTCTGCAGCATGATTGCCGGAACCTTCCCGGCAAAGGCACAGAATCCACAGCAGACCCAGAAGAAGGAATCGGAATTCGTCGAAGAATACCTTACCCCTATCAGGGTCATGAAGACTGAGGGATATGTCATCGACAGTGAAAAACTAATGGTACCGTATGTCGGTCAGGTCTCGACAGATGAGCCTGACGTCTCGGTCTTCAAGACAACCAAGGACGGAAAGGCTTCCGTACTCCTGGACTTCGGCAAGGAAATCCAGGGCGGAGTCCAGATCGTCCGTTCGATATCGGATGACCACTCCGCGGCCGTATTCCACCTATGCTTTGGAGAATCAGTTTCGGAAGCGATGAGCGACGTGAATGCCGAAGAATCGACCGCAACTAACGACCATTCTGTACGAGATTTTGAGACAGCGGTTCCGTGGCTTGGCACTGCAGTGGTAGGTGAGACCGGATTCCGATTCCTTAGGATCGACCTGGTCTCGAAAGATGTCGAGGTACCCGTCCGTGCGATAAGGGCAGTGTCCAGGTACAGGGACATCCCATGGCTCGGAACCTTCAAGTGTGATGACGAAAGGATCAACAAGATCTGGGAGACCGGTGCCTACACCGTCCACCTGAACATGCAGGACTACCTGTGGGACGGTATAAAAAGGGACCGTCTCGTCTGGATCGGAGACATGCATCCCGAGGTGATGACTGTCGGGACCGTGTTCGGCAACCACGATGTGGTGCGAAAGAGCCTTGACTATGTCCGTGACGGCACGCCGGCAGATTCCTGGATGAACGGAATATGTTCCTATTCATTATGGTGGATCATCATCCATCATCACCTATACTGGTACTACGGTGACAAGGAATATCTTTCCGCGCAGAAGGACTACCTGACAGCGCTTCTACGAAACGTGATGAAGAATGTTGATGGCAACAAGGAGAACTACCAGGAAGGCCGCTTCATCGACTGGCCGACTAACGACAATCCGGATGCCATCCACGCCGGGCTCCAGGCACTGACTGTCAGGGCCCTTGAGGCAGGCTCCGAACTTGCTGGATGGCTTTCAGAGCCGGCTTTGAGCCAGGAATGCAAGGACGTCGCCGCAAGGCTTAGGACTTATGTCCCTGACCATAAGGGCAACAAGGAAGCAGCCGCACTCCTGGCGATCCAGGGAATGATTGACGGGAAGACCGCCAAGGACGTAATAGTCAAGGACGGAGCCAAGGATTTCACCTCATTCATGGGCTACTACATGCTGGAAGCGCTTGCCAAAAGCGGAGATTACGCCGATGCTATCAACCTGATTTCAGAATACTGGGGAAAGATGCTGGATCTGGGAGCTACAACTTTCTGGGAGGATTTCAATTACGAGGACTCCAAGAATGCCGCCAGGATCGACGAATTCGTACCTGAAGGAAAGTTCGACATCCATGCTGACGGCGGAGCTTATTGCTACGTTGGCCTTCGCCACAGTTTCTGCCACGGATGGGCCTCCGGTCCAACAGCTTGGCTGAGCCAGTACATCCTTGGAGTGGAACCAGCTGAACCCGGTTTCAGGAAGGTAAGGATCAAGCCCCATCTCGGAAATCTGAAGTGGGTGGAAGGCAGTTTTCCCACCCCCTATGGAGTGATCCATGTCACTCATAGCAGGCGGCCTGACGGACAGATTTCTTCGAAGGTGGAACTACCCGAGGGAGTGGAATCCTCTGCAGAGTAAGGTTATTCCAGGAAAACTTAAATCACCGAAAGGGCGACGTCCATCATCTGGGTGAAGGTCTTCTGACGTTCCTCCGAGGTGGTGACTTCACCAGTGAGCAAGTGGTCGGAGATGGTGAGGATACCGAGGGCACGGTTACCGCTGCGTGCAGCGTTGAAATACAATGCCGCAACTTCCATTTCGACTGCAAGTACACCCATGGAAATCCATCTCTCGGTTCGGGGATTCTCCCTGTAGAAGACATCGGAGGACAAGACGTTACCGACTTTGTAACGGTAGCCCATGCGGTCGCAGGAATCAGCGGCTGCCCGCAAGAGATTGAAATCCCCTATGGGAGCGAAAACTCCACCAAGCTCATACTGGTCACCATAGTTGGAATCGGTGCATGCGCCTTCGGCAATCACCAGGTCTCCGACTTTAAGATCGCGGGTGTAGGCGCCGGCACTGCCGACACGGATTATGGTCTTCACTCCGTAGAAATGGAAGAGTTCATAAGTGTACAGGCCAATCGACGGCATGCCCATGCCGTGACCCATCATGCTGACGGGTTTGCCTTTGTAAGTTCCAGTGTATCCCAGCATGCCTCGCACTTCATTGAAGCACACAGGATTCTCAAGATATTTTTCTGCCATGAACTTGACTCGTAACGGGTCTCCCGCCATGATCACTGTCTCGGCTATCTCGCCGCATTTTGCTCCGATGTGGGGTGTAGGGGTATTATTTTCTTTCATAATGCATTATGTGGTGGTGAATTCTATTTGGAAGTGCAACACACTTCAAAAGTTAAAGATAAATAAATGTTTACAGTATTCAAAAGGTGCAGCGCTTTTGAATATAATCCAGCTTACTGATTACTATACTCAACTGGCAGAAGGTGGTCGACAGGCTACGATTTGATTGTTATTCTGGCCTATCGGCCACCAGAGGTGTCTATTAAGCAACGATAAACCTTATATCGTGACCGTGAAGCCACCTTTAGTTTCATAACGGAGGTTTGAAGGATTATCGTTCTTCACCCTCGAAGAGGAGAACAAGTAGGGGCTCTCTATTACAACGCGGGCGTCCCAGTGAAGAGGGGCGCCCGCATCGGAAACAACCGTCAGTATCAAGGATACTAATTGGCAGGTGAAGCCTGGATGACGTTGGCGTAGTCGGGCCAGGCTGTCTTATAGGCATTTACGCTTCCTGAAGGTACATATATGGCCTCCATATCGATCCGCCTTCCGGCAAAATACACAAGGGACTCGTAAAGGTCATTAAAAGGAGTGTCCGAACTCAAGTAGAGTTTGAGACCTGTAGGGCTATTGGCGTTATTATTCAATAATAGCGGGAAGGAAACACTGATACTGTTCAGATTAGGGCCGATTTTCAATTCCTTGAGTCTATAACTGTATTGCAACGCACTGTTACCAATCTGTTCTATCGACGGCAGATCAAGGCTTGTCAGATAATTACGAGCTATCGCGGCGTTCCCTATTACCCTCAGCTTTGGAGCGGTAAGCGTGGTCATTCCGGTTAAGGCCAATGCCTGTTGACCAATTGTCTGAAGCTCAGGCAATACAAAATTCTTCAGGTTGGATGCTTGATAGAATGCATCCCTGCCCAAATATGTAAGACCCGGCAGGTCAACCACATTGTCCGAGGTTTGTGAGCCTACGGTGGTCAGTGAAGTGGCATGGCAGAAAGCATTGGATGAGATTCTCTCGAGCCTTCTGTTGTTGACAAACTTTACTGCAGTCAAATTCGTACAATTATAGAATGTGCTGTCCTTCAACTCGGTGACTGAACTTAGGTTGGCATGCGTCATGCTGGTACACCCGTAGAATGCCGACTTTCCGAGGGATAATGGATTATAATTCTGCAATTCGAAATAGTTCAATGAACTGCACTCTTTGAACGCCCTGTCTCCAATACTGTTGAGCCTCGTGAATGTATAGTAACTGTCAGTATAATTTGGATCTGTATATACATACATGCTTGAGCATCCGTTGAAGGCATCGTTCCCAATGGAAGTAATCCAGTGGTTGGTCAAACCATTGAAGGCTATAGGGAAGCGAAGCAGGTTGGAGCAACCCTTGAAGGCCCCGTTACCTATCTCCGAAACAAATAATGGCAGGGACATCCAGTCCAACTTGCTTCCCCACACGCTGGAGGAGAACGCATTCGCCGGAATCTTGGTCACATCGCCGTCGAAAGGATAGACGATGATTGGTCCATCCGTGTTGTAAACTGAGTCGGGGAACCAAAGGTGTGGTTCGATATTGTTTTTGTCGCTATTGAAATACAGGTTAACCCTGTCGGAAGCAAGGAGGTTGGCTCCGAAGTCTGAGCCTCCTAATGCAGGCCATGTACCCTCACCGCCGACAAGATGGAACCAGATCTCATTTTCCGCCTGCCTATAAACGATTCGATCCCTGAGTGCGTACCAATTCGTGTTGGAGGAGACAGTATAAGTCTTTGCTCCCATTCCGGGGATGTGTATCTTGTAAAACAGCTCGGAAGAGTTGTCGAAAGAATCCTCAGCTATCTGAGGGGCATTGGCGCCTTCCATAACGACATACCATAAGTTGGAACAGCCGTTGATTACATGGGAACTTATGGAGGTGACCGATGCCGGGATGACTATTTCCACGAGGTTGGAACAGTTCGCAAAGGCTGCCCAACCGATGGAAGTAAGGCCGTCCTGCATCCAGAGTTCCCTGATTTGGGCACCCATGAAAGCCTGCGCTCCGATCGAGGTCACATAGTCCGGAACACGATATGTGACATTCGGGTCTGCAGCACCGGCATAGGCGCGAAGCACTCCGTCCTTGATGAGGCATTTTCCGCCTTCGGATATCATGCTGTTCGACCCGGAGAAACTAACCAGGTTCTCACAGTACATGAAAGGATTCTCGCTATCCATCTCGCCGAACTCTCCCAGAAGGGTTACGCTGGTCAGGCTATGGTTATACTCGAAGGCTCCACGGCCCAGACGGCCTGTCCCGGGGATTGCAACCGACACTAGGCCGCAACCAGCGAATGCCTCATAGCCGATTAAATCATATTGAGTGCTACCGAAATCAATGCTTTCCAGATTCTCACAGTTCTTGAATGCATATTCCCTGATTGTTTTGACAGTACCTGGCAGGGATATGCTTTTCAGATAGGATCTTGACGGGTAAATATCGAAAGCCTCGATGGGGATACTGGTGACCGGAGAATTGAACGAGGCGATCCATACGCCCCTTGCCTGGTCGTAAACCGTCGATTTCCACCCCGACCAGCTGCTCCAGTCGGTCACGTTCATGGCTTGGCTGTTGCTGGCGTTGTCAACGACGGTGTACCAGATTTCATTGGTATTCTGGGCAACCCTGTACCTGCTGCTGGTGAGTTTGCTTCCATAGGCCTCCCAGCAAGGGCCGTAAGTGTACCAGTTTATGGCGTTCTCAGGAACATAAATCGGGCAGTCATTGGTTTCAGTAAATATTCCAAGGCCGTCCTCGTCCAACTGTGAATCGTCGCTTGCCATGGCTTTGATCAACTTGTCAGCTTTCAGGATCACGATCTTCTCCATGGAGTAGCATTGATAGAATGCCTTGAAGCAGATAGTTTCCACATTTGCGGGGATGGTGACTTCCTTCAAATTAGTACACCATGTAAAAGCATAGTCATAGATGGTCTCAAGGCCTTCAGGGAGGACCACGCCGCCGAAGGTGGCATTCTCGAATGCTTGGCACATGATGTTCTTGACATTATCGGGCACGACGTACGTCAATCCGTCATATCCTCCGGTGGCAAAACTCAGCAGCTGATCATCCACGACAAGGGCTCTGCCGTCCGGAGTGGCGAATTTCCCGGTAAATGACTCCAGTGACTTGCAGCCCCTGAATGGATTCATTAGGGGATAGTCGTCGCGGTACCACCCTAATGAGGTGACGGTATCCGGAATCCGGACGGTCTTAAGTTTCGAACATTGGCTGAATGCAGATCCTCCGATGGTTTCCAGGCCGGAGGGTAAATTCAAAGAAGTGATGCCGCAATTATAGAATGATCCGGGATTGATTTGCTTCAGATTAGTCTTGAATCCCACAGATGCCAGGTTGGGACAGTTAAAGAAGGAATACTCCTTGATTTTCTCGACGGTTATGGGCAGCTCGACGCGAAGCAGCTTATCATTTCCAGAACTGCCGAAAGCATAGGAGTCCGTCGCCTTGACAGGGCCCTTGAAGCGGATGATTCCAAGTCCGTTATTTGCATTGGGAGCAATGATTTCATCAAATTCAGTCCCTGTAACCGAGGTGCTGGCATAGTAATTTGCGGCCTCCCCGTCCGTTGTGGTATACCAGATTTCATTGGGGCCCTGAGCGTTTGAAGCGTGCCAAGAAGAAACTCTCTGATCCACATATCCTGAAATACCCAGGAAATTATTGCGTGCGAACGTGCGGTCCGCATTCAGTGAGTAGGTCCCTTCTGTGCCATCTTTCTTTCTGACGGTCACGGAGTATCC
>JAGCWD010000078.1 GCA_017962025.1 Bacteroidales bacterium | reverse complement strand
GAACAGCGGTCCGAATGCAATCGCGCTCCCGCTACTCTTGCAATAGAGACCGGCGGAAATCATGAACAGCCCGGCCATGAGGTGGCATAATGAAAGGACTTTCTGAGCCTGGATTTTCCTGTCTGCCAGGATGCCCATAAAAGTGGGCATGAATATGGAGACGATGCCTTGCATGGCGAAGAACCACTTGATATGGTTGCCGAAGCCGATATTTCCAAGGTATCTCCCGAGAGAGGTGAGATAGGCCCCCCAAACTGCGAATTCCAGGAAGGACAAAACAATGAGTCGGAGGGTAATGGATCGATTGTTCATGAATATCGTTTTTTATTGTTTGACGAAGGTATTCTAATCAAACAAAAATAAGGGTTTTTAGTGTAAAAATCACTATATTTGAGAGTCAAATTTGATGGAATGAGATTCACCAGGACAGCAGCCGATCCGGGAAGCAGGGCCAGGACAGGAGTTTTCACCACGGGACACGGTGAGGTCAGGACTCCTATCTTCATGCCCGTCGGCACTGTCGGTTCGGTCAAGGGTGTCTATCACAGGGATCTCAAGACGGACATCGGAGCCGAAATCATCCTAGGAAACACCTACCATCTCTATCTCCGCCCCGGCCTTGAGACTCTCCGGAAGGCCGGAGGTCTCCACAAGTTCGAATCCTGGGACAGGCCAATCCTCACTGACAGCGGGGGATTCCAGGTGTTCTCCCTTACACAGATAAGGAAGATCACCGAGGAGGGCTGTCGTTTCCAGTCCCACATAGACGGTTCCCGCCATATGTTCACCCCTGAGAACAATGTCGACACCCAGAGGATCATTGGTTCGGACATCATGATGGCCCTTGACGAATGTTGCCCGGGCGATGCAGACGAAAGGTATGCAGCAAAGTCCCTGAAACTTACCCAGGGCTGGCTCGAACGTTTCTTCAACCGTTTTGTCAGTACAGAACCCCTCTACGGGTATGACCAGGTAATGTTTCCCATCATCCAGGGTTGTGTCTATCCAGAACTGAGGAAGCATGCGGTTGACCATGCCCTCAACCTCGTAGGTGACAGCCCTGCAGTGGGAGGTTTCTCCATAGGTGGACTGGCAGTAGGGGAGCCTACCGAAAAGATGTACGAGATGCTGGAACTTGTCTGTCCCATGCTTCCAGAAGACAAACCCAGGTATCTGATGGGTGTAGGAACTCCTGCCAACATCCTTGAAGGAATAGCAAGGGGGGTGGATATGTTTGACTGCGTGATGCCTACCAGGAACGGACGTAATGGGATGCTCTTTACCTGGAACGGAATCATCAACATGCGTAATTCGAAGTGGAGTGACGATTTCAGCCCGTTGGATCCAGATGGTACATCATTTGTTGACAGGGAGTATTCCAGGGCCTACCTCCACCACCTTTTCATTGCCAAGGAAATGTTTGCGGCTATGGTGGCAAGCGAGCACAACCTGGCCTTCTACCTGGACCTCGTACGTCAGGCGCGAGCCCACATCGAAGCCGGGGATTTCTCTTCGTGGAAGGAAGTAGCTGTAAAGAAAGTAAGCACAAGGCTATAGTAAAGCAATGGAACCGGGACTGAAGAAGATAGACAAATACATAATCAAGAAGTTCATCCTGACCTTCTTCATCGCCCTGCTCCTTATCATAGGAATAGTCATCATCTTCGACATCAGTGAGAAGATCAACCACTTTGTCGAGAACAAGGCTCCTCTCCACTCTATAATCTTCGACTATTACGTCAATTTCGCTCCGTACTACATGAACATGTTCAGCCCCCTGTTCGTGTTCATTACTGTGATCTTCTTCACATCCAGGATGGCGGCCAACAGCGAGATCATCGCTATCCTGTCCTGCGGAGTCAGCTATCGCAGGATGATGGTCCCATACATGATTTCGGCGGCCATCATCGCCATGCTTTCCCTTTCCCTGAGCCTTTGGGTCATTCCACGGGCGAATGTCCATCGATTGCAATTCGAGACTACCTACGTAAAACATAAGAACCCATTCAGTACCAACAACGTACATTACCAGATAGACACTGGTAAGTTCGTGTACGTCGAGTCCTTCAGTTCCTGGAACAACACTGCTTTCGGTTTCACCCTTGAAGACATCCAGGACAACAAACTCGTCAGCAAGCTTTCTGCAGAAACTGCTGTTTGGGACAGTACCATGGGAGGCTGGAGACTCCACAGATACTTCCTCCGGGAGTACACCGAGGGTTTGGAAGACAGGGTTACTACCGGGGATAAACTTGACACAGTACTTAACCTTACGGTAACTGACTTCTACCGCAATAAGAACACGGTTGAGACCCTCCCTATCGGACAGCTGAACAATCTTATATCTCAGCAGAAACTTAGGGGAGATTCGAACGTGATGTATGCCTTGATAGAAAAACACACTAGATATGCTTTGCCGTTCTCGGCTTTCATCCTGACCATCATAGGTGTGTCCCTCTCTTCTCGAAAGAGGAGGGGAGGGATCGGATTGAACATCGGAATCGGCATTGCATTGAGTTTTACCTACATCCTGTTCCTGCGTTTCAGCCAGATGTTCGTCTATTCCGGAGTCATGTCTCCAATGGTCGCACTTTGGCTACCGAACATTATTTACGGAATGGTGGCTATATTCCTTTACACAAGAGCATCCAAATAACTGGTACAATATGTCTAATCAAACCTTATCCCCACTGAAGCGTTCGATAGTCGGCGTTCAGTTCATGTTCGTGGCCTTCGGTTCCACTGTCCTTGTACCCCTGCTGGTCGGTTTTGATCCGGCCATCGCTCTCCTTGCGGCTGGTCTCGGCACCCTCCTGTTCCATGGCGTTACCGGTGGCAAGGTGCCCATCTTCCTGGGCAGCAGCTTTGCATTCATTGCTCCTATTGTCAAGGCAACAGAGCTTTACGGCATGCCAGGCATGTTCTGCGGTCTGGTAGCAGTCGGCGTAGTGTACCTTATCATGAGCCTCCTTGTGAAACTGTTCGGTACCAATTTCATCAAGAAGCTTTTCCCTCCCATCGTGAT
>JAGCWD010000077.1 GCA_017962025.1 Bacteroidales bacterium | reverse complement strand
CTGGCAGTATTTCGGAGTGTGGCTTCCGATGATCTTGATGGTGTTCTTGTTGGCACCGACAGTACCGTCGGATCCGAGACCATAGAACTTGCACTCGGTGGTACCGGGCTTTACTATGGAGATCTCGTTCTTGAGGGCGAGGGACTTGAAGGTCACATCGTCCACGATTCCGATTGTGAAATCATTCTTGGGCTCCTTGATCTCCAGGTTGTCATAGACGGCGACGATCTGGGCGGGAGTGGTGTCCTTGGAAGAGAGACCGTAGCGGCCGCCGATCACGAGAGGGCTGTTCTCCTTGCCCTGGAACAATGCCTTGACATCGAGGAACAGGGGTTCTCCAAGTGCGCCGGGTTCCTTGGTTCTGTCGAGGACGGCGATTCTCTTGACGGTCTTCGGGAGAACCTTCATGAAGTACTTCTCTGCGAACGGCCTGTAGAGATGGACGGTCACGAGTCCGTACTTGCGGCCCTGGCCGGCAAGATAGTCGATTGTCTCCTTGATGGTTTCTGTGACTGAACCCATGGCAACTATGACCTTCTCTGCATCTGGGGCACCGTAATAGGTGAACGGACGGTACTCGCGTCCGGTCAGCTCGCTGATCTCACCCATGTAACGGGCGACGATGTCGGGAACAGCAGCGTAGTTATTGTTCCTGGACTCGACAGCCTGGAAATAGACGTCTCCATTCTGGGCGGTACCACGGGTGACGGGAGCGTCGGGATTGAGGGCCCTTTCACGGAAAGCCTTGAGGGACTTTTCGCTGACCATACCCTTGAGAGCTTCCTCATCGAGGGCTTCGATCTTCTGGATCTCATGTGAGGTGCGGAAGCCGTCGAAGAAGTGGAGGAAAGGAATGCTGGATTTGATAGCCGCAAGGTGAGCGACCGCAGCGAGGTCCTGAGCCTCCTGGACTGAACCGGAAGCAAGGAGGGCGAAGCCGGTCTGGCGGCAAGCCATGACATCCTGATGGTCTCCGAAGATAGAGAGGGCATGGGACGCAAGTGCGCGGGCAGAGACGTGGAAGACTCCGGGAAGGAGTTCACCGGCGATCTTGTACATGTTGGGGATCATCAGGAGCAGACCCTGGGAAGCGGTGTAGGTGGTAGTGAGGACTCCCGCCTGAAGGGAACCGTGAACGGCTCCCGAGGCACCTGCCTCGCTTTCCATCTCGGTCACGCTCACGGTCTCGCCCCAGAGGTTCTTTTTACCGTGGGCAGCCCATTCGTCGATGTTCTCCGCCATCGGAGAGGAAGGTGTGATAGGGTAAATGCAGGCATTCTCGCTGAATAGGTAGGCGATGTTCGCAACTGCGGTGTTACCGTCACAAGTGATGAATTTCTTTTCTTTAGACATATCCTTTAAATTGTGTGAATATACTTACAGGGTTGCCATACCTTCTATGACAATGTTTTCTGCACCTCCTGAAATCCTCTTGGCGAGTCCCTGAAGGACTGTGCCGGGACCTATCTCCATGAAATAGTCAGCTCCGTCGGAAATCATGTTTTCGACACTGGCGGTCCACCTGACGGGTGATGTAAGCTGGGTGAGGAGGTTTTTCTTAATGAGGACGGGATCTGTCGTGGGAACGGCAGTGACATTCTGGTAAATAGGACAAACGGGGGCGACAATCTCAGTATCCTCGATCGCTTTGCCAAGCTCCAGCCTTGCAGGCTCCATGAGAGGGGAGTGGAAGGCTCCGCCGACCTGGAGAGGTAAAGCCCTCTTAGCACCGGCTTCCTTGGCCTTCTCACAGGCCTGGGCAATTGCCTCCTTTTCTCCGGAGATCACAACCTGCCCGTGGCAGTTGTAGTTGGCGGGGATAACTATCCCTTCACATTCAGAGCAGATATTCTCAACGGTTTCGTCAGGAAGTCCTATGATGGCTGCCATGCCTCCGGGTACTTTCTCGCAGCATTTCTGCATCTCGGTTGCACGGATGAAGACAAGGCGGAGGGCATCTTCGAACTTGACAGCACCGGCAGCTGCAAGGGCGGAGAATTCTCCGAGGGAGTGGCCGGCTACCATGTTGGGGGCAAACCCTTCAAGGCATTTGGCCAATACTACTGAATGAAGGAAAATAGCAGGCTGAGTAACCCTGGTTGCCTTCAGGTCTTCAGCAGTGCCGTCGAACATTATGTCTGTGATTCTGAAACCGAGGACATCATTTGCTTTCTCAAGCATTTCCCTGCCCTTCGGGCTGTTTTCGTAAAGATCCTTGGCCATTCCGGGGAACTGAGACCCCTGACCTGGGAATAAGTAGGCTTTTTTCATTTCGAATAGATATAGTTGTAAACCGGGTCAACCCTGTAAAGGGCGGCCCCTTGCAGTTTGCCAGGGTAAAAATTCACGTAATAGTTGCCGTCCGAGTAGAACATCGACTCCGATTCCAGTGACATGGGGATGTGCAGATCGGTGATGTAATACCCTGACCAGTCATAAGTCACAAGGACATTGTCTGTCTTTCCGTTCTGGGGACTCATGGGGAAGTAGACATAGCGGTCGTCGCAGCCCATTCCCTGGGCAAGATACACTGAGTTGTCATTCCTTGTGTATGATGACAGGACGTTGAAGTCATTATCGGCTACGTAAAGGGTCTTCCCTCCCTGGCTGATTGCGAACTGCTTCCTACCCTTGCTGAAAGCGATGGCTCCGCTGCCGACTGTGATGTCTATGTTCGGGAGGACCTTGAGGTTCTCCGGATCGAGCGGAGTGAGGATCTTTCCTTCCGAGTGTCCGTGGGCGGCTATGAAACGGTTCTTACCGTAGTCAAAAGTTGCATCATTGGCATGTCCGGCGTCAAAGATTTTGGACTGGCCGACCAATTGAAGTGACTTCATGTCGTATTTATAGACCTTTGACTGTCCATCTTCCCTGCTGCGGTTAAGGAAGTAGAAATGCTTCCCATCCGAGGCTGCACCCTGGGCTACCACAATCTCTTCGTCCCCGGGACAGTTGAGTACCAGGGTAGGGTTCAGTGTAAATTCCAGACCTTCATCCAAGAGGCGTGCTATGAGCTGGGGATCGTCGTAGGACTGGATATAGGAATAGTCTCCCGGAATAGTCAGTTTTCCGTCCTTGCAGAACAGGGGATTGCGCAGGATCCGCTTCTCGAACACCTTGAGGGCAAGGGAAGTCCAGACAACGTTAGATCCGGCTACAACGATCTTGCTGCCGTTGACTTCGATTGCATAGCCATTATCTCCAACCTTGCTGAGTGAAGCCGCCGTTTCGGCCCTTCCTGTGTTACCGACCAGGAGTTCATATTTTCCCAATTTAGATTCGTCGGTAATGACGGACGGGTTGGATCCGGTCAGGTCATTGAATGCAAGGACCAGATTGTCGCAGACACTTTTCGATGTCTCCTTGTTATAAACTATGGAATAGCCGGTTTTTCCATTACGTACAACGTTGATGGAACCGTCTTCATTGATTTTCGTACCCTTGTCACAAGAAATCAGGACTCCGGCCAGTAACAGACTGGTAGCAAGCATCTTGTGTAAAGAGAGAAGCTTCATCGCGCGGGTGTTATAGTTTTATCTTTCAAAGATAATGATTTTTTTCATAACTTTGCGAAAGCAAGCCCCCATAGTTTAATGGATAGAATTTAGGATTCCGGTTCCTACGATAGGCGTTCGATTCGCCTTGGGGGTACAAGTAAGGCCAGGCAATTTTTGCCTGGCCTTACTTGTACCATGAGTACCCTCTTACGGAATAATTGTTATATTTGTAAGATAGAAAGATAAAAGGAAGAGTAGGAGTGATGAGAACGCGTATTCTTTTTATTCTGGGACTGTTGTCCTTGGTAACATGCAGCTGCGGGACAGGGGATTCATCCCTGCCATCGCCGGTAAGTTATGGGGAAGTCACCTATAACGGGGAATTGAAATTCCGGATTCAACAGAACATGGATCTCCTTCAGAGCAAAGACTCACTGCCCTGGGATATCTGTGGACTCGAAATTCTCGGCCTCGTCTCCGATGCCAGTGCGTCGCGACAGGCTTCATCCAAACTCAACGGGCTTATTCCTTCAGTTCCAACCCGCTTGAACAGCAGGGGATTTATTGGCGCAGAGGAAGCTATTGATGATGGTCTGCTTACTGTCAACGGGTGGATGCTGAAGGGACTCTGTGCTTACTTTGACATGAGCTCTGACCGGAAGGCCCTTGACTGGATCGGTTCCATTTCAAACAAACTGTTCCTCGAGGAGAGAGACAGTTTCAAGGGCTCGTATTCAGGAGTCGAGGGTCTTGTCGAAGCATACCGTCTGTTGGGAACTCCCGAAATCAGGGAAGTGGTAGAGGGGATGCTGGATAGTTTCCTCAAATCCGATCCCATTGCCACAGAGACCAGAACCGATGACTTCCTTTCTGCTTGCCGGGGATTGATAAGATTTGGTGAATTGTCAGGGGAGGATAAATGGATCTCAGAGGCGGAAAACCGTTGGAAGCTCTTCAGAGAATATGGAATGACTGAGAACTTCGGGAGTTACGAATGCCTCGGATCATATGACAGTGCATCAGATCCTTGCTCTGTCGCAGATTCTTACATCCTTTCCATGAAGTTTTGGCAGCACACGATGGACAACTCTTATCTGAGGGATGCCCATCAGATTTATTACAATGCCCTCTGCCACTCTCAGAGGGGGGACGGCAGCTTCGGAAGTGATTCCTGTCCAGGGGATGCCACCGGGCCGGAACTATCCGTCATTTCCGATGAGATCGGTTGGGCCTGTTCGATGAAGGGAGCAGAGGCCCTTGCAACAGCGGCAGCATATTCTTGGATGAGGGAAAAGAACACTTTCTATGTCACTTCCTTACGTCCTTCGGTGCTTTCATCTGAGGGCCTGGAGTTGGAAATTCACACAGAGTATCCCTTCGAGGGGATGGTTGCCCTCACTGTCAACCAGAACCTACTGGGTGATGGTGTCACAGTCAAGTTTTACATCCCGGACTGGGCCATCTTAAGTGGAGTGCAGCGCAATAATCAGAGCATACAGGCACAGATAGGGAAAGATGGTTTCCTGACTTTTGGAAAACTGAAGACCGGGGACAGGATACTGATGGATTACTCCTACAGTCCCAGGCAGGAAACCGTCATCAATGAATATAACAACAAACAAGGGAAGGCAAGGTATTTCAACGGACCGTTTATCCTAAGTGAGGAGGGCAAGCCCATCTATCACCTGATGGACACTACGGTTACGAAGGCTTCTGGCTATCACCATCAGATTATCTTCAATGGTCTCTGAGCTTATAGGGAAATATATCTGGTTGATTCAGAATCTCAGTGCCGCCGGCGACCGGGGGCTTTCCCTTCGTGAGATAACGGAGAGATACGAGAGACGCTTCGGCCAGGAATATCCCCGCAGGACCTTCAATAACCACAGGCTGGCAGTCAGTGATGTCTTCGGAATCGAGATCGAATGCGACCGCGGGACCAATCGTTACTATATCCCTTTCGGTGAAGAGGCCATGGATGACGAAAAGATCATCGGATGGCTTATCAACACGTTTACCGTCAATAACTTGCTGGCTCTTGGAAAAGGGAGACTGAGCGGCAGGGTAAGTGTCGAGGAGGTTCCTTCCGGCCAGAAGTACCTGACCAACATCATGCAGGCGATGGAGGATGGGCATGAACTGGAGATCGTTTACGGGAAGTACAGTACCACATATTCTGAAAAACTCCACATCCAACCCCTTGCACTAAAGGAGAACGGACGCCGTTGGTATCTGGTTGCCTTCTGCCATGAAAGGGCTATGAAGGACGGAAAGGAGGTCCCTAATTCGGACCTGGGGGCTTGGAGGGTGTATGGTCTGGACAGGATAGTCTCCCTTGAAGAGACTGAAAGGGCTTTCAAGATGCCCAGGGGCTTCGATGTGGATGCCTTGTTCAGCGAGAGTTTCGGTGTGTTTTTCCCGAAGGAAGGGGAAAAGAGCGTGACGATACGTTTCAAGGCCCCGGAAGGGGAGGCAAGGTATCTCAGGGACCTGCCTCTTCACCACACCCAGGTTGAAGAAGGAAAGGATCCTGAAGGACAGGTTCTGTTCCGGATGAGGGTCATTCCGGACAGGGACCTTGTCATGGAGTTTTGCCGACTTTCGGGAAGGGTTGAGGTCATAGAACCGGAAGAGGTCCGCTCTTCCGTCAGGGAAGCTCTGGGGAAAGGATATGAAAATTATAATCAATGAATATGAAAACAACCGGATTTGCCATTGCGGCAGCTACACTGATGATGATTATGGGTTGCTCACAGAAAAAGGCGGAGAACAGTACCGCTTTCATCGGGCCTTCCGACATCCAGGTCGTTGAAGGTGCCATGACTCCTGAGACCCTTCTTTCTTTCGGAAGGCTCTCTGATCCCCAGCTTTCCCCGGATGGGAAATGGATCCTCTATGGAGTCAGTTATACGTCCATCGATGAGAACCGATCCTGCAGGAACCTTTTCCTCCAGGAAGTCGGCAGGAATGAGGATGGAAATCTTGTCTTCGGGGATAAGATTCAGTTGACCAGTGAGGGTAAGAGCGTCGGAAATGCTCGCTGGAGCCTTGATGGCGGACATATCTTCTTTACCCAGGGTGGACAGATCTGGAAGGCCGCATTCAAGGGAGAAGGCGGCAAGCCTGCCCTTGGAGAGAAGGTTAAGCTAAGTGACGTTGAAGGGGGAGTCGGAGAATTCCTGCTCAGCCCCGACCAGACACAGGTCCTTTACACCAGCACTGTTCCGGGTGCAGTCAAGACTCCGAAGGATTTCGACCCTTCCCTTGATAAGGCCAAGGCCTATGTCACCGAGGACCTGGCCTACAGGCACTGGGACCACTGGACGACAGAGCGTCCTCAGACTTATGTCGCCCCTCTTGTAGAAGGAGTGGAGATAACTAAAGACAAATCATTGAATATCCTTGATTCTGGAGCGAATAAATACGAACTCCCGATCGAGCCTTTCAGCGGGATTGAACAGCTTTGCTGGAGTCCGGACGGGCAGATGGTGGCCTACTCCTGCAAAAAGGTTGACACTGGTCGTGAATATGCATTTTCGACAGACACTGAAATCTATATCTACAAGATAATCACCGGCGAGACTGTACGCATCGAGATGGATGGTGGCTACGATACGGATCCCGTGTGGAGCCCGGACGGCAAGCATATCGCTTGGATCTCCATGGCCCGCAACGGTTATGAGGCTGACAAGACACGCCTGATGGTAGCTGACCTGGCTGCAGAAGAGAAGGGTGGGGACGGGCAGACTGCCATTCCCGGTATCCTTGGTGTCAGGGAACTCACTGCCGACTTCAAATACAATGCTGAAGGTCCGGTCTGGTCTGCAGATTCCAAGATCATCTATTTTGCATCCCTGACCGAAGGACTGAAGGCTATCTATAAGGTAGATGCCGTTGCAGGCGCATTCAGTGAAGAAGGAAACAGGCTTGACATCGCTGTCATTCCGGTCAGGATCACTCCGGATGATGCCTGGTATGATTTCAATTCCCCGTTCTCTGTCGTGGATGGAACCCTTCTCGCCAGCTACGCATCCATGGAATTCCCTACGGAACTCGTTGCAGTCAAAGAAGGGGATGGATCGTTCTCGCGTATTTCAGACGAAAACGGCCACATCCTCGGCCAGCTTGACCCCTGCAACATCGAGGAGCGCTGGATTACTACTGTGGACGGCAAGAAGATGCTGACCTGGGTCCTTTATCCTCCGAAGTTCGATTCAACCAAGGTTTATCCTGCTGTTGAGATATTCCTGGGCGGTCCCCAGGGAACTCTCAGCCAGGGATGGAGCTACAGGTGG
>JAGCWD010000076.1 GCA_017962025.1 Bacteroidales bacterium | reverse complement strand
GAACCACTGCCACCCTCGGCACGTTAAGAGGGGGGACCGGAGCGAAGCGAACGGTGGGGTCGAGCGAAGCGAGACGGTTCAGGGAGGTGTACTCCTATCCCTGGAATTCTATTTCCCTTCGGCAAAGATGTCCATAAGCTGATTGACAAGCCTGGGATTGTCCTTGGAAGGGCGTATAAGGCGCCAGGCTCCGAATATGCCGACCGCTGTGAAGACAATTGTCAAGAGGGTATTCCCGTTTGAGACCAACCAGCCCAGCATCGCCCAGATTATGACCAGGGATGCAGCGACATATATTCCTACATTCGTATTTTTGTTGCCTTCTTTCAGGGATGCGGAATAGCGGTGAATTTCCTCTCCGTCAGCAGTCTTACCAACCACTCCAGCATCTTCCAGGAGGCAGGAAATATATTTCTTCTTGTACTTTGTCGACCTGTCCAACAAAAGGTCGTAGCCGGAATTCTCGGATGTGAGGATTTTACCGTGCTTTGCCATCTCTACCTTGATTCCGCCAAGCACGGTTCCAAAAGGCTTCTCCGTTTCGAAGAGCCTCATTCCGGCATCCATCATGGGTACTTTATCTTCCATCATAGGTACATGCTGAAAAAGTTCCAGATTGCCTCGCAGGTGTCCATGTCATTGTCAGACCAGCTATGGTTTCCACCGATGACCTCGTAGAGGAGGACGTCGGCGGCAGGGCCTCCTTTGAAAGCCGGCTTCCCGTTCTGGAAATGGTGCAGGATGACCTGGTTGCGTCCTTCACGTCGAGGAAGCTCGGTGATGGTCTCACTTATGCATCCGTTAGCTACGACTATATGGCTGATGCTCACGGGGACTGCCAGATAGGCTCCCCAGCCTCCCTCATTGAAAGGATCTCCGGTCCATTCCGAGGTGTGGTCCTGGGTGCCGTGTACCTCCATGAATGGGATAGGCTTCTTATACTTCAGGGGCATCATATTGGTAAGAGTCAGTCCTGCGATCGAGGCTATGGACTTGAAAGTATCAGGCCTCTTCTGGGCAAACAGGTAACACATCTCTCCACCGTTGGACATGCCGGTTAGGAAGGTGTTTTCCCGGCTGAAACCATATTCTTTCTGCAAGTGCCTGACGAGCTTTACCACGAAAGCGACATCATCGGTTTTCATGCCTTCCTGGGGAGGATAGCCCACGTTCCATCCTGTCTTTCCCTTTGGATCGCGAAGTCCCTGTGGGTAGCAGACTGCAAAGCCGTGCCTGTCAGCAACATCCATCAGGGCGGCCTTTCCTCCTGCAGCTGATCCTGTGTAGCCATGAAGGCAGATAACCAGGGGAGATCCGGGCGCCAGTCCTGAAGGGGTATAAAGATAATACTCCCTTTCAACTCCGCCGTGTTTGATGGTTTCATGGGAACATCTCTGTTGGACTGCTGTCTTGTCCTGGGCATTTACGGTCAGTCCGAATAACAAGGCTGCAAGAATCAGCGTGCACCTTCTGACTAATACTCCGATTGGCATAGTTTGGTCGCGTATGATGGTTTATATATACAATAATACGAAGATTTTTCTTAATATTGAGAAACAAAAACCTTATTATGGACAGGAGATCATTCTTGCAGGTAGGAGCCGGAGCGGTGGCGGCCACGGGGCTGGGAAGCCTGGCGTCCGCCTTTCCGGTACAAGGAGCCAGGGTCCCACAATCCGGACCAATTCATTACAGTTTCGGAGAGGAGACAGATGGACCGCTTAAGGTCAGATTCCTTGGAACCGGTGCTGCTGACTGGCACGGAAGAGATGAGAGGGGAGAGTTGCGCAGGTTGACAAGCGTCCTTCTTGACGATCGTATCCTGATAGATTTCACCCCCTCCGATTCAGACATGCTGAATGAGGGATTCTCAGCCGACTCTATTTTCTATACCCATTCCCATGGCGACCACTACAACCCTGCCGCTGCTTTGAAGCTGGCCCCCAAAAGGGTATTCCTGGGATCCACATGGATAGAAAGGGCTAAGGCTGACTTTGCCAAAGCCTCTGCGGATTCAGGAATGGCTGCTCCGGAAATCATACCCCTGTCTCCGGGTGACCAGGTGACGGTCTGTGGTATAACCGTAACCGCTCTCCCGGCCAACCATGCAACCGGAGACCGTAATGAGTTGACACTCATGTATCTGATTGAGAAGGGCGAGGCAAGGGTCCTTTACGCTACCGACACTGGAGGTATCCCGGCTATCGCAGCAAGGATAGTCGGAATCGATCCCCACGAAAAAGGGGAACCGATTACAGGCCTGATAATGGAAGCGACGATGGGTCTGGGAGGTGATGAAGACTTCAGGATATTCACACATTCAAGCGTCGAGACGGTATTGAGGACAGTCCATATGCTCCTGAGGGAAGGCAGATACACCCCTGCAGAAGGACAGCCTGTCTATCTCACCCACATGGCTCGTACCCTTCATCCTACTCAGGCGGAATTGGATGCCACACTTCCTAAACCTCTCAGGGCCGCTTACGATGGTTTGGAAGTTTATTTCCGTTAGTCGCCCATTTTCCGCAATTCTTTGTAAATGAATAGAATAAAGAAAAACGCATAGATAAAAATCTATGCGTTTTCTGTAAATAAGTAAAACTCAAATAGTTCCGAAAAACGGACGACTATGAGAAGTTGTCGTAGAGAATGCTCTCAGGCTGTACGCCCAGGCTGTCAAGCAGATTGTTGACAGAGGCAACCATCATAGGCGGTCCGCACATGAAGTACTTGATGTCCTCTGGAGTCTCGTGATCCTTGAGATAGGTCTCGTACATCACGTTGTGGACAAATCCAGGGGTGTACTTCACACCTGCAGCATCTGCTGCTGGATCCGGACGGTCGAGGGCGAGGTAGAACTTGAAGTTCGGGAACTCCCTCTCAATCTCGGCGAAGTCCTCAAGATAGAAGGCCTCGACAAGGGCGCGGGCTCCGTAGAAGAAACTGACCTTGCGTCCGGTCTTCAAAGTCTTGAAGAGGTGCATGATATGGCT
>JAGCWD010000075.1 GCA_017962025.1 Bacteroidales bacterium | reverse complement strand
TTATTGTAGGACAGCTCCTTACCATTCAGCTGTTCAGCGGTGGCCAGCGAATACGGGGCCTTCTTCAAGGTCTTGTAGAACTTGGCTTCCTGATGAGGGTTCTCACCATAGCGAAGCGGCTGGCAGATGTCATATTCAAGGAACAGCTTTTCGGGAAGGCCGGCCTGGGGACGCATCCATGAGGCGATGGCCATATCATACTCAGCAGTGTGGGTGTATGCTTTGGCGGAAAGCAGCAGGCGGGTTTCGCGGCTGGTGTGGCCATCCCTGCGGAGCTCGTCCAGGACAACTGCATAGTCCTCCGGATTCACGACTATCGTCACGCTCTCCCAGTTCTTTGCGGCGCTGCGCACCATGGAAGGACCTCCGATGTCGATGTGCTCAATAGCGTCCTCCATCGTCACGTCAGGCTTGGCGATGGTCTCGCGGAAAGGATAGAGGTTCACGCACACCAGGTCGATGGTCCCGATACCATTCTCTTCAAGCTGGCGCATGTGGTCAGGAAGGTCTCGCCTGGCCAACAGGGCTCCATGGATCTTTGGATGAAGGGTCTTGACCCTGCCGTCGCAGATTTCCGGGAAACCGGTGACATCGCTCACGCTTGTCACGGGCAATCCTGCCTCTTTCAACATCTTCATCGTTCCGCTGGTGGATAGAAGTTCCCATCCAAGCGAAACAAGTTCCCGGGCGAATTCAACTACGCCCGTCTTGTCGCTCACACTGATTAAAGCTCTCATTTATCTTTAATTATCTGTAATTCTCTTCATGTGGCAAAGCATGAGTTTGCCGTCTGAGTCGCGGAGATGCATTCCGTTGCCTTCGCACCATTTCCAGTACTTGCAGTCCCCGCATTCATCCTTCTTCATCCAAGAACGGTCCCTGTAGGGCTGGAACCTGTTCTGCCAGACATCCCAGAAATCATCCTTGTAGATATTGCCCTGATGATAGTCGGAGCGTATGCTGGTACAGGCAGAGATCGACCCGTCAATTAGGACTGATCCGACTGTCACTCCGGCCTGACAGGTGTAGAAATGATCCCTTACCTCTCCTTCATAATGACCGAGGAAACCTTCACAACCAAAACTGGCCTTGATCCTGCCTTCCTTACGGGTCTCCTTGATGAAATCCAACAAACCGCGGAACATCTCGGCCGGAAGTTGCAAATCAGGATCCTGGGCTGCCCGGCCTGTTGGGAATATGGAGAAAAGCCTCCACTGCTTTAACCCCAGACCGATAAGATGCTCCTTAATCAACGACAGTTCCTTGAAATTGCGACGGTTGACACAGGTCACCACGTCAAAAGCGATAGCGTTCGAATCCACAACCATCTTGATGGCCCTGGAAGCCCTTTCGAAACTGTTCTCGCGGCCACGGAGCCAGTCATGGTTCTCCTGGAGACCGTCCAGGCTGATGGTCATCGAGTGGAGCCCTGAATTTAGAAGTCGGAAATATCTTTCCGGTGAAAGGCCGTAGGCGTTGGTCACCATTCCCCAGGGAAAGCCGCGGGAATATATTCCCTTGCCGCATTCCTCAAGGTCGGCTCGCATCGTAGGCTCACCGCCTGAGACGATAACGAAGACCTTGTGGGGATCCGTGTGAGTAGCTATCCCGTCCAGGACCTTGAAAAAGTCCTCCTTGGGCATGTCCGGCGTGTTGGCAATCTGCTTGCAGTCGCTTCCGCAGTGGCGGCACTTGAGGTTACAGCGCAGAGTAGATTCCCAGAAGAGCTGGAGCAGAGGATGATCCGCCGTCTCGGATTTCCTCAACGACTTGGCAATGTCCAGTGCGATCCTTCTTCTGAGAGATACTTCGGCCATTATTTCTTTTTAAGTTTATGGGTGCCGGAGACTGTCTTCTCTCCTACGTACCAATGTTTGTCCCCCTCCTTCGTCTGAACGGGCTTGAAGTCAGCGCTGTCCTTAGCGAAAACGCCACTTTCATCCTCGAAAATCACACGTACATCATCCACCCACCAGTTATCATAAGTCCTTGATGCCTTTCCCGAGGCGTCTGTCTTGATGGTTTCCAACACCTGACGCCGGATGTCAAAGTTAGGCGCATGAAGAAGAACCGGCGAGACGCTGATGTCTTTCAAGGGTTTTCCAGATTCGTCCGTGACCTTGATGTCCACATTGAATTTCCCACTGGGAGTGCCGTACTCGCACAAGATCGGGTCATCGATGGTTTCACCACAAGAAGTGAAAACCAACACACCCAGCACAAAAGTACCGAGGAACGAAAACAATTTGTGGCCACGATTGTTCATGCATCTAGAAAGGTAATATCTCCACCCCCGGCTTGTCCGTCACCTTGCCGATTACGGCGGCCCTGTCACCATGCTGCGCCAGGATGTCGATAGCTTCGCCAGCCTGTGCGGCATCCATCGCAAGCACCATTCCGATTCCCATATTGAAGATATTGAACATCTCCCTGTGAGGAATCTTTCCGTACTTCTCCAGGAAATGGAAGATCGGAAGGATTTCCCACGTTCCTTCATGTACCTCTATTCCCTGCCCCTCCTGAAGGATCCTGGGGATGTTCTCGTCGAAGCCACCTCCGGTAATATGGGCAACTCCATGGACATCCAGGCTGTGGATGACTTCCAGCACCTGCTTGACATATATCCTGGTAGGTGTAAGTGCCACGAGGCCGAGAGGCTCGTCAGTACCAAGTTCGGGATAGGCCTTGTGAAGGTCCAACTCATTATCTGCGAATATCTTCCTCACCAGGCTGAATCCATTGCTGTGGACGCCCGTGGAAGCTATTCCCACCAGCACATCACCGACCTTGACCTTCGTTCCGTCGATGAGCTCGCTCTTCTCTACGACTCCAGTGGTGTAACCCGCGATGTCATATTCACCGTCCTCGTACATGCCGGGCATTTCGGCAGTCTCACCACCCACGAGGGCGCAGCCTGCCTGACGGCAACCCTCTGCCACTCCTGCAACGATGGCTTCGACCACTTCCGGACGGGTCTTGCCCTGGGCCACATAATCCAGAAATACAAGGGGTTCCGCGCCTTGGGCCAGAACATCGTTGACGCACATTGCAACGGCATCGATGCCGATGGTGTCATGTTTGTCCATGGCGAAGGCTATTTTGAGCTTGGTGCCCACTCCGTCAGTACCGCTCACGAGAATAGGCTCCTTGACATTCAGGGCGGAAAGGTCGAACATTCCGCCAAAGGCTCCGATATTGCCCATGACCCCGGTCCGGGCCGTGGATGCGACATGTTTCTTTATCCTCCTTACGACGTCATAACCAGCTTCAAGGCTGACGCCTGCCTTCTCGTAGTCAACTGCCATGGCTTTTCAGAATTAGTATCTACAAATTTAACCATTCCGGTGGATTTTACCCGTGTTTTTCGGATATTTGTACTCATGGAAATCACAAAAATCGTTTTCGCTACAGGCAACCGCGGAAAACTCCGTGAGGCTTCCGAAATCCTTGGGGAAAGATTCGAACTTTTCACCCCTGCGGATTACGGCCTCACCGAGGACATTCCAGAGACGGGACTGACCCTCGAAGAAAACTCCCTCCAGAAGGCTGAATATATCTACGAACACCTTGGATGCGACTGCTTCGCTGATGACACCGGACTGGAAGTAGATGCTCTCGGAGGTGCTCCTGGGGTATATACAGCCCGCTATGCCGGAGAGGGAAAGGACTTCGGCAAGAATATGGACAAAGTGCTCGCCGAACTGGCGGCACTGGAAGAAGCGGCACCCTGCCAAGATGATGAAACCCCTGGACAGCACTCTGCAGCACCCGTTTCCAGAAGGGCCAGGTTCCGCAGCGTAGTTACCCTTATCCTGAAAGGGGAAGTCCACCAGTTCGAGGGAATAATGGACGGCACCATTGCCCGGGAGAAATCCGGACGGGGAGGTTTCGGCTACGACCCCATATTCATTCCTGATGAATATCCCGGCCTCACTGCCGCCGACATTACCGAAGAGCAGAAAAACGAAATTTCCCACAGGGGGAAGGCCCTCCGCGCGATGGCTGACTTCCTCAACGCCCCCTGTCATCCTGAGCGCCCCTCTCATTCTGAGCGCTGCGAAGAATCTGAAACATGAAATCCAAGGCCGAGCTCATAGTCCTTAACCACACCAAATTCGGGGAGAATTCCATAGTCCTGCACACGCTGAGTGCGGAATATGGACGCCACGGCTTCCTGGTCAAGGTCAGTCCAAAGACGGCAATGGCCCTGTTCCTTCCTTTGAACATCCTCCAGGCCGAAGTGACCGAGAATCCCAAGTCCGACCTATGGTTCGCCAGGAACTTCGTCAGCGTCACTCCCCTTAATGGAATCAGGAACAATATTCACAAAAACACAATGACGCTCTTCATGAGCGAAGTGCTCTACCGGGTGGTAAAAGACCAGACCAATGAAGACGGACTGGCGGATTGGCTCAAGGGCCAGATACTTACGCTGGATGCCCTGGAAAGCGACTTCGCCAATTTCCACCTGATGTTCCTGCTGAATCTCTGCTCAGCCTTGGGCTTCGATCCTGACACTGCAGGGCTGGCTCCGTTTATCGCCTCGTTCTCCGACAGTCATCCTGAACGTGGCGAAGGCTCTTCTTCCGGCAAGAACCTGAAGGCCGTGGAAGCACTTTTGAATCTGCCCTTCGCCGAGGCCCTCCTCCTCCCCCTCTCCGGCGCCGACCGTAATGCGATAGCCGAATCCATCCTGAAATACATTGAATTCCACACCGAATCAGCCGTCAACGTCCGCTCCCTCGCCGTCCTGAGGGAGATCTACGGGTAGAGGCCGTGATTCGTAAATAGCTTTTACCCAACAATTTAAGCAGAAGTCATCCCCCATTTTTAGGGGGATGGCATTAGGCTAATTTGTTATCATCCAGACAGTTATAAATCACGGCTATTTCATTATTGCTTTTGCGCCCGAAAATCCTAATTTTGCATCACTAAACATTAAGCTATGAAAACTGTCAGAAACAAGTTTTACAGGGACGGTTCGTTCCATCACATTTATGGAAAATCAATCAACGGCAGCGTCCTGTTCTACCGTACTGAAGACTATCTTTTCTTCTACACATTATTCAGTGTCCTGACAAGGAGGTACCATATCATTACAGAGGCGTTCTGCATCATGTTCAATCACTATCACGCTTGCAGCAAAGCCCGGACACACGCTACCCTGAAAGCGTTTCTCAGAGATCTTTCCTCAATCTTCACAAAAGGCTACAACGAGGAATACGGTCTGACCGGGAAACTATTGATACCCTGTGGATATGTTCCCAAAACCTCCGGTAAACTTCATCGCTCATGTTTAATTTACATTGTCAACAACCCGGCTGCCGGAAAACTGGTCAAATCGGCAATAATGTATAAATGGAATCTATTGGCGTATCTCCAGTCCGACCATCCTTTTTCGGAGAAACTGGTAAAGCGGAATTGCCGTTTCAAAATGAGAAACGCGCTGGCATTGGTTGACGGAAGTTTTAAAAGAGGGCAGAGCCTTAATTACAAGCTGCTGGAAAGAGTTTTTGATGGACTGAACCAAATAGAAAAGGCACAGATAACTGACTATATTATTGTCAAATACTTTTTCATGGATAAGTCGTCTTTCATTTCCCATTTCGGCAGCCTTGACAATGCACTTTCCGCCATATATTCTACATCAGGTTCCGAAAATGATTTTTATGAGCCTTGGGAAGACTATTCACCTTACCTGTCGATGCTGTTGGTAATAATGAAACAATGGAAAAGGAATTATCGATTCCACGAAATGCCAGTGAAAGACCTTATGATTCTCCGCAGGAAGCTTTCAATCATACCAGGGGCCACAAAAATGCATGTAGAAAGGTTTCTGCGTTGTCAGGCCATAAATGATGGCCGTGATTTGTATGGCATTGATTCTAACCTAATAAGACATAGCCTTCCCCTCAAATTAAAGGGATGACCTTACAACAACTATAACATTTACAATTAGTTACAAATCACGGCAAAAACCCCATGACCTGCCGGACTGACGAGTTTCAATGAATAGGTTTTAGTTTTCTTGTCTATTCCTAGAATATGTCAGAGTCCAGGATTCCCTGTCGAGATGGAATCCTGCAGGCTCCAGGATAGAATCGTAATCGATTTCTTCGGTAGTGTCAACGTAGCGGCGAATCTGTTCAAGGCTGCTGCCGGCAACCTCTTCAGCTGCTGCCCAGAACTCCTCCTCGGTGAATCCTCTACCTTTTTCTTTGTAGTATCTCCAATACAGAAGGTTCATCAGGTCGTCAAGGCTTTTTATCCCACCTGAGAGAGTCTGGATCTTAAGGTCCATCAAAAACCCTATGACAGGACCCTTGACATAATAGGAAATGGTAGTCTCTGAGGAGTTTGCCGAGCGGTTGAAGAAATTCAGCCAGATGTCATAGCTGCTCTGGCGCATGCTCATGTGCTTTCGTCCTTCAGTGTTCTCAGTGTCTTTTATGTATCTGGCCAGGAAGTCCAGGTGTTCCTGGAAGGTCTCTGCTCCGGCCCTGTCGAGAATGACACTTTCGTAATAGCAGGTTATGCCTTCGCTGAACCAGAGCAAGGGCGTGTAAACCTCCTTGTCATAATCGAAGGGACCAAGTTCAACCGGGCGGATGGCCTTTACGTTGTAGCAGTGGAGATATTCATGAGAAATGAACCTCAGCATGCTGAGGTAGCTTTCCCTTGATGTGAAGTCCCAACTTCCGGCAGTGTAGTCGGCCTGTGAGGATTGATGTTCCAACCCGCCTGGTCCTTGCCCTAGAAGCAACAGATGATAAGACTTATATGGAGTGTCTCCGAATATCTTCACTGCTTCCCTCACTCCTGCGAGGAAATCCTTGGAAATCGGACTCTCTTCAAAGCCCTGTGGAGACTGGACTGCGAATTCATAGACGATACCGTCTTGTTTTACGAATTGTGTAAGATGGTTGCCGATAAGGAACGGAGAGTCATAGAGACTATCAAAATCTGCCGCCTCATAGGCACCGTCATGAGACTGCAGGGAAGTCGATATCTTCTCCCATCCGGCAGGAAGGTCTATGGTCACTGACACCGGGTGGTCTGTGTCCTTGTAGAGGAATACTCCGTTAGGAGCGACCAATGCCCCTTTAGAGGTCACCCTGCTGTCTGCCACCGACATTGCGTCAGCAAATATCCTGTAACGGACATCCAAAGTGTCCGTGTGATCCACAATCCAGTTGTTCTTTCCGGACTTCTCCCATTTTACCGGTCTCCCGGAAGTATCGTACACTTCAAAGTCGCTAAGATACTTTGGATAATCCATTATGATATAGTAGCCTGGCGCCCATACCGGCATCTTGAAAGTAACTTTGTCTTTTCCTGGTTTTGAAGGAGTGTAGAGCATCCTTACGTTGATATAGTGCTCTTCTGGTTCGAAAGAGATACGATAAGAGATATCGTATGAAGTATCGTGATTCTTTGAACAAGATACAAATATGGCCAATGCGGCCATCAAAGGAAGGACCAGGTGTTTCATAACGTAAAAATAATAATTAATGGCACGATATTTACTATTTTTGCATTACGGAGAAATGAATATGAAGACAAAAACTATCATAGCCGCCGCAGTGGCAATCCTTATCAGCTGCTCGGCGGCCACCGCACAGTCCCAGAATTTCAAACTCGGACAGTGGACTGAAATCCAGAATGCAATTATCAAGGAACTCAACCGGTCCTACGTGGACTCCCTTCCGGTGGACCGCATCGAAAGAGCCGGAATAGATGCCATGCTGGATGCTCTCGATCCTTACACCATCTATATTCCTGAAGAGGAGAATGAAGACCTCCAGATGATGGTCAGCAAGAGCTATGGAGGCATCGGTGCAGTTATCTACAAACCCGACAAGGACGGCAACGTGATCATCAACGAGCCCTATGCCGGATCCCCTGCTGTCAGGTATGGACTGCGCTGCGGGGATGAGATCCTGGAGATAGACGGCGTTTCAACCCATGGACTTACAAGCCAGGAGTGTTCTGACAGGATGAAGGGAAAACCCGGAACCACTGTCAAGTTCAAGGTAAAGAAAGTCTATACGGATGAAATCGTGGAAATCAACGTCGTCCGCGAAAGGATCCATCTTCCTGATGTTGAATATGCAGGGATGCTGGATGCCGAGACCGGCTACATCTATCAGAGCGGTTTTACAGAGAATGTCTCCGGGGACATACGCAATGCCATCCTGAAACTCAAGAAGCAGGGAATGAAGAAGCTCGTGCTGGACCTTCGCGGCAATGGCGGCGGTCTGATGAACGAAGCGATCAACATAGTCTCACTCTTCGTTCCGAAGGGTTCCCTCGTGGTCTCGTCTAAGGGCCAGGGAATAAGCGAACAGGTTTACAAGACAACCTCTGAACCCATCGATACTGAAATGCCATTGATAGTGATGGTGGATTCAGGATCTGCATCTTCTTCCGAAATCGTGACCGGTGCCCTCCAGGATCTCGACAGGGCTACCATTATGGGCACCAGAACCTTCGGAAAGGGTCTGGTGCAGAGCATCAGGCCTTTGCCTTACAACGGGCAGTTGAAAGTCACTACGGCTAAGTACTATACCCCTTCAGGACGTTGTGTCCAGGCCATTGATTATGCTCACCGGAACGAGGATGGCAGCGTAGGATACATCCCCGATTCCCTTGCCCACGAATTCAAGACGGCCCACGGAAGGATCGTGAAGGACGGTGGCGGAATCACCCCCGACGTGATTGTCAAGGGCCATGAATATAGCCGCCTGACATATTCATTGGTGTATTCATCGATCATCCAGGATTATGCTATCAAGTTCGTGAAGGAGCACAAGAGTGTTCCTGAAGACTGGACTATGGGCGATGCCGACTGGAAAGATTTCGTGGAGTTTGCCAAAACAAAGGAATTCGACTATCGTTCCAGCGCCAAGACCTACTTCGACCAGGTGAAGAAGGAACTCGAGAAGGACGGCCTGTCAGAGAGCATGAAAGACCAGATAGACGCCATGCAGAAGGCCCTTGAGATGGACAAGGAAACCTTCCTCAATCTCAAGAGAGACGAAATCGTGCCTTTCATCGAGGAGGAAATAATGGTACGCTACTATTTCCAGGAGGCCGGTATCAAGGTCCGCCTACGCTACGATGACCAGCTGAAGGAAGCACTTACCAAACCGCTGATTAGTTTCTAAGTAATTATATATGACGAACTTTTACAAACGACTTCTGCCGATTATGATTCTATTGGCAGCATTTGGCGCAACTGTTTCAGCTGCAGAACCTTTACGAATTGGGGTCGCAGGCGTCACCCATGACCATCTCAACGGCGTTGTCTCCCAGCTCAGGCAGGGAAAGGACATCCAGGTAGTGGGAGTCTGGGAAGCCGATGCCCGTTATCTGCATTCTAACTCATTGGTCAGATTGCTTCCAGAAAATGCATTTTATTCCGACCTGGAAAAAATGCTCGACGAAACCAAGCCGGAAGCAGTTGTCGCCTATGGACCGATCAAGGACCATATCAAAGTTGTTGAGGCCTGCGCTCCTCGCGGAATCCATGTCATGGTCGAGAAGCCCCTGGCAACTACATTACAGGATGCACGGAGGATGGCTGCACTTGCCCGCAGGCATGGAATACTGCTGCTTACCAACTACGAAACAACCTGGTACGCCTCGAACCGTTTCGTAAAACAGTCGGTAGAGGCTGGTAAAATCGGCCCCGTCCACCGTATCGAGGTTTATGACGGACATCAGGGCCCGGTCGAGATCGGCTGCAGCCAGAAGTTCCTGGACTGGCTGACAGACCCTGTGCTCAACGGAGGCGGTGCAGTCATGGACTTCGGCTGCTATGGTGCAAACCTCGCCACCTGGCTCCTTAACGGCCAGAGACCGACGAGCGTCTATGCAGTCCTGAAGCGCAACAAGCCGGATAAGTATCCCCGCGTCGATGATGACGCAACCATAGTCGTGGAATATCCCGGGACTACCGTACAGATCAATGCCTCATGGTGCTGGCCCTACAACCGTAAGGATATGTTCGTTTATGGAAAAGACGGATTCCTGTACCAGTCCGACCCGAAGCATGTTTCAGATGCTGCCGGGAAACCAGGTATAGAGGTTCCTGCCTTGGAAGCTCCTATTGACAATCCTTTCCGCTACCTGGCAGCTGCCGTCCGTAAGGAAATCGAGATTGCTCCAACGGATCTCTCCGCACTCGAGAACAACCTTACAGTGGTGGAGATCCTGACGGCCGCCGTAGAAAGCGCCAGAACCGGAGCCAAAGTCGTACTGGACGAAAGCTATACCTCAGATGTTCCGGACTTCTTCTCGGCTGCTGAACCATACCTTCTTTCAGCCCGCAAATCTTTGAAAGACAATAATCTCATCCTCAACCCGGTTTCCGATTTCGATTGCCCTGACCCTTCAGTGGTCCAGATCGGGGATTGGTTCTATTGCTTCGGCACCGGTTTCCCGATACGGATCTACAGGAGCCGTGACCTCTGCAATTGGGAGTTCTACAGGAATATGTTCCCAGGACCTTCACCCAATGATCCTTTCGGCGACGGAAAGAAGGACCCTATGAAGACAGGTGCAACAACCAGGATAAACTACTGGGCTCCCAGTCCTGCCCTGATCAACGGGAAGGTGGTTGTGTACCTGACCCTCTTCGTATCGATGGAGAATGACAGGCAGGTGGTCTGCGTAGCAGATAACATCGATGGAGAATTCCGTTATGTCAACACTTTGAACGTAGGGACCCCCGAGCATCCGACTCCCCAGGACGGACAATTCTTCAAGGATGATGACGGCCGGATATATCTGGTTTGGGGAGATGTCAACAGCAAGGGTAATTTCGTACGCGAATTGACTAAGGACGGCCTTAAATATCGTCCGGGCAGCAAGGCGCATTACATTACCCAGGCTTATGAGGGAGGATACCTCTACAAGCACGGTGAGAAATATTATTACTTCTGCTCCAAAGGCTTTTACAACGATGCCGATTATACCCTCTGTGTCTCGGTTTCAGACCGTCTTGACGGTGAATGGCCGGAACCGACCCCGGTACTGAAGTCAGACAGGTCTGATGCACTCTTGAATGGAGCCGGGCACAATGGAGAGATCTTCACCGACAGTCATGGACGGATGTTCATGATCATGCACACCCATTGTGAAGGACTTATTCCACTCAGAGGCAACTACCATCCCAGGCCTATGATGCTGATGGAGTTGAAGGACATAAACGGCACCCTCACCTTCGTGAACCATAAGGGTGAACCCACAACCCGCCCAGAATGGCTGGTTCAGCGCCCTGTCTTCAAGTAACGAAGCTACATGCCGAAGCCGTGATTTCCAATAGGCTTTAATTCAATATCTTAGCATAAGGCCATCCCCTTTAAAAGTGGGGATGGCCTTCTTTTAATTATCTGACGATTAGGACGTTATAAATCACGGCCTCGTAAGAGAGGGAATGTAGTTATTCAACGAAACTGGTCAGGCAGGTCATGGGGCCATCGGGATGGAACTCGATGGTGGAGGAAGATGCTGGAACAAGTACAGTCTCTCCTTGATGGAGAGTAATCCTATGGACAGAGCCGTCCCCCTCGTTGTCAATCAGTTCGCCCTTACCGCCTACGCAGATGACCACGACGAACGAATCCAGTGCAGAAAGGTTCTTGGAAACCGGCTTGTCAATGTCGAACAGGGTCGTGGTGAAATACTTGCAACTCGCCAAGGTTGTTTCTGCGTTCTTGACTTTTGAATAGGCCGTCCTGTAATCCGGGTGTACAGTGTAGTCTATTGCCTCCTTCGCCTGCTCGACGTGGAGTTCACGAGGCTTGCCGTCCAGGCCCAGACGACCGTAGTCATAGATCCTGTAGGTGATGTCTGAAGTCTGCTGGATCTCCGCGACGAAAACTCCTGCTCCGATTGCGTGGATCCTTCCGGCTGGAAGGAAGAAGACATCTCCGGGGTGGACATCGTAACTGGCCAGTACATCGGTTATCGTGTTGTCCCCAACCTTTTCCTCATACTCTTCAGGAGTGATTTCCTGGGTGAGACCGCTAAGGAGGCGGGCCCCCTTGTCTGCTCCCACAACGTACCACATCTCAGTCTTGCCCTTGAGACCGGGAGCGATCCTTGCCGCCATCACGTCATCGGGATGTACCTGGACTGAGAGGTTGTCCTTGGCATCGATGAACTTTATTAAAAGAGGAAACTCGGTTCCCGACTTTTCGAACACCTTCCGGCCAACCAGCGCGACACCATATTCTTTTATCAGATCCGTGAGGGTCCTGCCGGCAAAAGGACCGTCGGAGACCACGGAGACATGGCCTTCCACAGCCGAAATCTCCCAACTCTCACCGATTCTGTTACGGGTGGTATAGACTCCCTTGAAGGCAGCTATCTTTTCTCCGCCCCAAACCTTGGAGCAGAGGTATGGTTTGAATTTGAGCGGGTACATATTCCTATTTGTCAAGTTCAGAAAGGGCGAAGGCGTAGGCGCCTAGGGAAATGGCCTTGCTGGCCCCGATCTTCGAGCGCATAACTCCTATTCTCTTCTGAGGGTCGTAAACCACTTCCTGGTCGCTTCCATAGACCTTGAGACGGCGGGCCTCACCACGGGCAAAGTCAACGAACTCTGAAGGATCGTCAAGATTATAGACTTTCATCTGGACCCTGTTGAGAACTTCACCTGTGAGCTGGCGCATCTTGCCACGCATTGTGCGCAGGATGCCGGGCATAAGGTACTCATAGTTGTTCATGATACCTCCGCCGATCACTACCAGACCATCAATCAAGGTGACGGCAGTAGCGATTGCGTCTCCGGCCACCTCGCCCATCTTGTCAAAAGCCTTGATGGCGGCATTCTTGTTACCGGGAGCCTCGCCTTTGCTAATGGCCCCGATATCCTTGGGTTCCAGTCCATGGTCCATATTACCGGAAAGCTCTCCATAGACCCTCTTGATAGCGCGGACCGCAACACCGTCTTCTACAATCACGTCAGGCATGTCGGGATGCTTGAGGCAGAAGGTCTCCACGCAGGAATTGTCTCCTCTGTTGAGACGTCCGTCTATTACCGTACCTATTCCGAAACCTGTTCCGAAGGTGTAACCAATGAGGTTATGGTAGCGCTTTGAGCTGCCGGCCTCTTCAAGTCTCTTGTTGACCTCGGGAAGGGCTCCTCCAAGAGCCTCTCCATAGGCATAGAGGTCGCCGTCATTGTTGATGAACACCGGCACTCCGAATTTTTCCTTGAGGAAGGGTCCGAGAGCAACTCCATCCCTGAAAGAAGGGAAGTTGGGGAGAAATCCGCCGATGATTCCGTTAGGATAGTCGGCCGGACCGGGGAAGGCGAAACTGATTGCCACCGGTTTCTCATCACCCAGCCTTTCTATAATGGTACCGAATCCCAAAACCATGGCCTGAAGGCAAAGGTCCAGATTGTTGGCGTTTGAAGGAAGAGTGATGGTGTTGCCATAGTACTCTCCTCCCTTCATGGCTCCGAAAACCATGTTCGTGCCACCTGCGTCCAGAGTGAGGACAATCCTGTTGTCGTTTTTGATGTCTGACATATCTCGAGAAAGTTTTGTTGACTGAGTTCTACACAAAGATAATCAATATAATTGCTAACTTTGCAATGATTTTTAGATAAAGAAATGAGAAAAGGAAACAAGCGCCAAGGTGGCGCCAGAAAAGGAAGGCAAGCCCTCAGGAAGAGTAGGGATAAGCAGTTCGGCTCGAGGCAGGGCGTAAAGCGGAAATTTGAAGAAGTGACCGGAAAGGTCCATATGAGCAGGGACGGTTTTGTCTTCGTCGTCCCCGAAGGAGATGTCAGGGACAATGACGTCTTCGTAAAGGCATCCAAGACAAGGGGAGCCCTCAACGGCGACCTGGTCAGATGTGTGATCACTCGCGAAAAAGCACAGCCCAAATTCCCTTCACCAAAATTGAAGGGCAAGATGGCCGGTGGCCATGACGGCGGACGTCGCCGTGAAGGCGAGATCATCGAAATTGTAGAGCGCAGCAAGACCCCCTTCGTGGGCATCCTCCACATCGTAGGCAAGCAGGCCTGGGTGCTCATGCAGTCTAGGACCATGCCTTATGACATATCCATAGATTTCGATTCTCTTCCGGAAGGAGCTAAGAAGGGTATGAAGGTGGCTGCGATCATCGACCGTTGGGAGAGGAGCGAACCGAATCCCCACGGGTACATTTCCGACGTACTCGGAGAGCCCGGTGCCAACGAGACCGAAATGCACGCCATCCTCGCTGAATATGGTCTCCCCTACAGGTTCGAGCCTGCCGTTGAGAACGCAGCGGATGCAATCTCGGATGAAATCACTGATAAGGACCTGAAGGGCCGCAAAGATTACCGGAAGACCATCACCTTCACCATTGACCCCACCGACGCAAAAGACTTCGACGATGCCCTTTCATTCGTAAGGTTGAAGAATGGCAACTTCGAGGTGGGTGTCCATATCGCCGACGTGTCTTACTATGTAAAGCCCGGTTCCATCGTGGATCAGGAGGCACAGGCCCGTGGGACTTCTGTTTACCTGGTGGACAGGACAGTCCCCATGCTCCCGGAAAAGCTTTCCAACAAGCTTTGTTCGCTCCGCCCCAATGAGGATAAACTGACATTCTCCGCGGTGTTCGAGATGACTCCTGATGCCCAGGTGGTAAACCGCTGGTTCGGCCGTACCGTCATCTGCTCCGACTTCCGTTTCGACTATGATGGAGCACAGAAGATAATCGAAACCGAAGGCAAGGAACCTGAAGACAAGGCCATCACCCCTGAAATACGGGATGCCGTCCTGGAACTCAACAGGCTTGCCTCGATAATGCGCAAGAAACGCTTCTCCGCCGGAGCCATCAGTTTTGAGCGTCCCGAGATGAAGGTCGAAGTTGATGAGAAAGGCAAACCCGTCAGGGTCTATGAAAAGATATCCAAGGAGGCAAACTGGCTGATTGAAGAGTTCATGCTCCTGGCAAACAAGAGTGTGGCGGAATTCATCGCAACCTCCGGAAAGATGAACGGAAAGGAGGACAAGAGCGCCAAGACCTTTGTCTATCGAATCCACGACGAACCCAACTCCGAGAAGATTGCCGGCCTGGGCAGGTTCGTGGGTAATTTCGGTTACAAGCTTGGTCCTACAGGATCTGGCAGGGACATCGCCAAATCCCTCAACAGCCTCCTCGTGGATGCAAAGGGAAAACCCGAGTGCGATGCTTTCCAGATGATTGCTCTACGTTCCATGGCCAAGGCCGTCTATTCTACAGAGAACATCGGCCACTACGGCCTGGCGTTCAAGTTCTACACCCATTTCACCTCTCCCATCCGCCGCTACCCTGACACCATGGTCCACAGGCTGCTTGCCATGTACCTTGACAACAGGGAAAGCCAGAACAAGGACTACTACGAGCAGCAGTGCCAGTACGCCTCTGAGCGCGAGCAGATTGCCGCCAACGCAGAGCGCGACAGCATCAAGTACAAGCTCATTGAATATATGGTCGATAAGGTGGGGCAGGAATATGACGGAGCGATCTCCGGCCTTACGGAATGGGGAATGTACGTAGAGATCAAGCCTGAGATGATCGAAGGAATGGTTGCCCTGAGGGACATCCACTCCGACTTCTTCGACTTCGATGAGGACAACTACCAGATCGTGGGCAAACACACGAAGAAGGTTTTCCGCCTGGGAGATCCGGTACGGATCCGAGTCAAGTCCGCCAACCTCGAACAGAGGCTGCTGGACTATGAATTGATAGAAACAAATAACACTAATCAATAAATTATGATCAGGATCAATTGCTTTTTCAGGGCTTCAGAGAAAGAGGCCGCAATGGAGAAGGCCGTCCATGCCGCCATGTCCCTTACGTCCAAATCTCTCGGACATGAAGGCTGCATCGCCTATGACACTTTCTGCAGCGCCACCCGCCCGGATGTGTTCATGATCTGCGAGACCTGGAAGAACCAGGAATGCCTCGACAAGCACTCAGCCACTCCTGAATTCGCCGAATATGTCGGAATCATCCAGGAGAACGGCACTCTCAAAATAGAGACCTTCGAGTTCTAGGATCCGTTATTTACGGACAGCAGAGGGAACCTCGGGATAGCGCTCGGGGTCGCGGTAGTCGAAGAAATGGATTCCCCTGCTTTCCAGATGCTTGTATGCCGAGTCCATCTTCACCTCGAACGAGGCGAAGTCTTTGTTCTCCGGCATTGTCCAACCGCTCTCCGCAATTGCGCAGAGGCGGGGCCAGGACATGTGGTCAGCCCGTTCCTCTGTACTGACTGTCTCTGTCCACAGATTGCCTTGGATACCGAGGACATTAGCAAGACGCTCGGGCGTGAATTCCACTTCCGCCACATTCACCTCAGGGAAATCATGGATATCCTTCAGGGTGCAGCAGACATATTCCCCACCATAGCTTGAACGCCCCTGAGTGTGGCCTGGATACTGAACGAAGTCCAGGTACAGAGGCCTGCGCGGGGTCAGGATAGCTTTCTGGCCACTGTCCAGAGCCTGAGTGATGTGATCAGGACGCTCGTGGCGCCACCACATGATGGCAGCATCCTTTACTTCGGCGCCTCCATCCAGGACATCGTCCCAGGCGATCAACTTATGGCCCTTGTCAGCAATGACTCCTGCCATTTTCTTAAGGAACCAACCTTCCACCTGCTTCAAGTCTTCTATCCCTTCGCGCTTCATCAGGGCCTGGATGTCCGGGTTATCGTTCCAGCAGGCACTGCCGAAATGGACTTCATCCCCGCCGATGTGGATGTACTTGCTTGGGAACAAGGAAAAGATTTCGTCAAGGACATCGGAAATGAACCCGTACACCTTTTCACTTCCGACATTGAAGGTGAACTGGGCGTTGGGATCATCGGGATCCATACCTCCCATCAGCCAGGGATAAGCCCTGCACGCAGCGGAAGCATGGCCAGGCAGGTCGAATTCGGGAATGACCTCGATATGGCGTTCGGCAGCATATGCCACAATTTTCCTGACCTGATCCTGCGTGTAAAAACGGGGCGGAGCCTGAGGGTCCGTGTGGCAGCCGGTCGCCCCGACGGTCGTTAGTTCGGGATATTTCTTGATCTCCAACCTCCAGCCGGGAGCGTCGGTCAGATGCCAGTGAAACTTGTTGAGCTTATAGTAGGCCATCAGGTCAAGGGTTTTCAGGACGAATTCCTCTCCGAAGAAATGCCTGGATTCATCCAGCATGTAGCCTCTCCATTCAAAACGGGGCGAATCCTTGATGGTACCTCTCAGGAGAACTCCCTGGTTGTCTCTCTCCTGGGCAAGGGTCTGGCGTGCATAGAACTCTCCTGCAGGGCCTCCTGCCTTGATCCTCACAGACTTGCGCCTGACCTTGAGGATGTACTCTTCAGGCTTGAGTTTTTTACTGAACCTGACCCGGCAGCGCTCCATGGCGGTTATCGGTGCTTCCTTGCCGTTCAATCTGGTTTCATTGGGAGCAGGGATGACGTTGAGCGAGGCACTTAACAAGACTGTGGTTATGATTGCTGATAACATGGCGAAGGTTATTATTATTCTAACAAAATTAGTATTTTTATAGTTAAATAACAGACGGCTCTGTTATGATTAACCAACTATAACCATCAGATTAATGAAAAGGTTGCTGCTTTATTCCTGCCTGACGTTGCTTGCCCTGTCATCCTGCCAGGACAAGGGAAAGGATGGCTTTGAAGCCCTTAACGTTCAAGCGGCCGAAGAATATCTTCAACCACTTCGGCCGGGATATGAAGGTAGGAATCCCTATTGGAACGTATTTGCAAAACGCTTCCTGTACGCCCCTGCCTTCGATTTCAAAGAGGTTGAAGGTGCAAAAGAATACAAGTTCGACCTGAAAGACCCAGAGAGTGGCGGGACCTGGTCCTTCACAGCTGAAAAACCCTGGGCTCCATTAAGCCCCGTATGGAATGATATCCCCGTCGGAGACATCGCTCTTTCCGTACTTGCAATCGGAGAAAAGGGACAGGTCCTGGACACTGCCGGAAAGAGGGAATTCTTCAGGGACTTCCCCTTCCACGGGCCCTACAACAATGCAGTTGTTCCCTATCGTGAAGCAGCCCTCAAGGCTGCCCTCTACATCCACACCCTTCCGTTTGTCCAACGCTTCGCCGTCGACATGGAACCGGACCTGGAGACATATCCCCACTTCTCTTGTGCCTGCAAGGTCATAGGCGCCCTGATCAGCAATGAATGCCTGATAGCACGTGAAATCCCGGCCAGAAAGGAAGAAGCCCTGGCCATCGCCCTTGGCGCAGCCAATTTCCTAATCTCCCAGAGCAGGCCGGAAGATGCTCCCCTGGCTTTCTTCCCGCCCACCTACTATAAGGGAGACCTCCAGAAAAACGCCGAGAATAACGGAAAAACCATGGCAATGGAAGCGGCCAAAGGACCCGGACCGGCTTTCCTTGACCTCTACGACCTGACCGGTGACAAAGCCTGGTTCGACAGGGCGATGGCAATAGCTCGCACCTACAAGAAGATCCAAAGGCCAGACGGATCCTTCCCCATCAAGATGGATTTCATCACAGGAGAGGCGGTTAACGACACCGGCGCCATGCTCCATCCCCTTCTCAACTTCCTCAGAAGACTCCAAAAGCAGTACGGAGTTGATGAGTTCAAGGAGATGCAGGAAGCCGGTGAAAAGTGGATGATGGCCGTTCCTCTAAAGTCCTTCGACATGACGGGACAATTCGAGGATGTGACGGTCCTGGAACTGAAACCCTACGAGAACCTGACGAACTGTTCCGCATCCCCCTATGCTGATTATCTCCTCAATAAAGAGAATCCCACAAAGGAGGACATAGCCAATGCAGTCGATCTGATGAGGCTGAGCGAAGACCAGTTCATTCACTGGGACTACCAGTACGGTCCTGACGGTGTCCGTCCCCGCTGCGCACCGGCAGTACACGAACAGTACAAGTACGAGACCCCGATCGACAACAGTTCATGCAACGTTGCCAATCCTCTGCTTTCCTATTATGAATTGACTGGAGACAGGCTGTCATTCGAGAAAGCCAAGGCTCTTGTCGATAACCTTACCATCGTCCAGCACCAGAACAGTGGCGTGATCCCGACCGCCCTGGTGTTCCGCCCCGTAAGCAGGGACATCAAGACACAGATCACTATCAACTGCTGCTTCGCTGATGTGAAGATGCTTATGAGGATGCATGAACTGACCCAAAAGATGAAAGAAAATGAATAACAAACAGATAGTTGCAACGGTCATCATTCTGGCCGCCCTTTCAGGATGCAACACCAAAACTCCTGAAAAGACATGGAGCGAATTGAATGCGAAGGCAGCCGATGAATATCTCGAACCAATCCGTCCGGGTTACGAAGGTCGCAATCCCTACTGGAACATCTATGCGAAGAAATTCACCTATGCCCCTGCCTTCGATTTCAAGGATGTGGAAGGTGCAGAAAACTACAAGTTCGTCGTCAAGGATGTAAACGGCAAAGAACTCTCTTTCGTTGCCAAGACGCCCCATTCCCCTCTCTCCCCGGTCTGGAATGATATTCCCGTAGGAGACACGGAGTTGCAAGTCCTTGCCATGGACAAGGACGGACAGGTCCTGGACACGGCCGGAACCAGGAAATTCTTCAGGGATTTCCCTTTCAGCGGGCCCTATCCTGAAGCTGCCATTCCCTACCGCGAATCCGCCATCAAGGCAGCATATTTCATCCACATGATGCCTTCAGTACAATACTGGCTGGACCACACGGAGCCTGACATGAGCTACAACCTCAACACCTACGCCACCAAGATAATCGGGGCCACAGTAATCAATGAGTGCATCGTAGCAAGGGAGATTCCATCCAGAAGGGAGGAGGCATTGAAGATGGCACGCAATGCGGCCGAATTCCTTATCGCCCAAAGCCGGCCTGAAGGAGATCCACTCGCATTCATTCCTCCGACCTACTATCAAGAGTTGGTCTCCTCCGGAAGGGAGGAAAACAAGGACAAGACGATGACCATGGAAGCCTGCAGGGCCGTTGGTGTGTTTCTGACCATATACGATGAAACAAAGGAAGAGAGGTATTTGAATCAGGCCAAGGGTATCATGAACTCCCTTAAAAAGCTGCAGCGCCCCGACGGATCCCTTCCGATAAAAGTGGACTTTATCACAGGTGAACCTGTCAATGAGGTCGGTGCCATGCTCGGACCTCTCGTCACTGTCATCCAGAGGCTGGAAAAGGACTATGGTATCAATGATTATGACCAGATGAGGAAGGCAGCGGAGGAATGGATGCGGAAAGTTGCCGTCTCGACTTTCAACCTGACCGGCCAGTTCGAGGATGTTTCGGTCCTCGGGCTCCACATGTATGAGAACCTTACCAACTGTACTGCGGCTCCGTATGCCCAGTATCTGCTTGACAAGGACGTCGTTTCACCGGAGGATCTGGCCGACGCAATAGACCTTATACGCATGAGCGAGGACCAGTTCGTCTACTGGGACTTCCTTCCAAACAAGGATGGCATAAAGCCTTTCTGCGCACCCTGCGTGTTCGAGCAGTACAAGTACGAAATGGCTGTCGACAACAGTTCATGCAATGTGGCCAACGCGTTCCTATCCCTATATGAAGAAACCGGTGATCCCCTGGCCTTAGCCAAGGGAAAGGCACTGATTGACAACCTCACTATCGTACAGGACCAGATAACCGGAAGGATTCCTACCCTGTTGGAATTCCGCGGAAAGATGAAGGAATACAACACTTTCTTCTGGATCAACTGCTGCGTAGCTTCGATACAGACCCTTCTGAGAATGGACAAAATAACCAATCATGAATAAAAGAATTACTCTTGCTTGCCTGTCGGTACTGCTGACATGCACGGCCACACTCGCCCAAGTCACCAAGAAAGAACTGTGGGCAGACATAGACAAACTAGGATCGAACTACTATTCCTATCCGGGGGCAAAGTATTCCCAGACCCCTCCTCCCGAAGGGTATGAAGCTTTCTACATCAGCCACTTCGGCAGGCATGGATCCAGATATCTAACTTCCAACAGCTTCTACACCCGTGCCATAGGCCTGTTGGAGAAAGCCGACTCATCCGACGCCCTGACCCACAAGGGAAAAGTGCTGCTGAAGAATCTTCGGAAAGCCTATGCCGATGCAGACGGAAAAGCAGGAGAACTCTCAGCCCTTGGAGGACGTGAGCATGAAGGAATAGCTGCGAGAGCTTTCGAACGTTATCCCGGAGTGTTTGACAACAATGCGAAAGTCATCACCCGATCCACCTCCTCACATCGTTGCCTGGAGAGCATGGAGCATTTTATCGGGGAACTCAAACGCAGGAATCCTTCGCTTGATGTGGAGGGTGGCTATTATCCGGAAGATAAATGGTACATGAGCAATCAGTCTGACAGTGTAGCTGTTGTGCCGGGGTCGGACGCCGTCAAAGTCAGGGCACAGACCGTAAGGGATTCCCTCAGGCAGACTGTTGACATCAGCGGCAAGTTCATCAAGGACAGGTCGTTGATTCTGGATTACAACGGAGGCAATCCAGCCAAGTTCTCGGAAGATCTCTACGACATAGCCGAAGACATGCAATGCATCCCGGAACTGAATATGAAGCGGACTTTCAGGAAATATTTCACGAAAGACCAGCTTTACACAATCTTCCTTTCGAACTCCATATCTTGGCTTATCTCCCCCGGATACTACCCGGGAATGACCCCTGTTTACAAGAGAGGCTATCTTCCGATCAAGCACATGATGGACAACGCACAGAAAGCCATCGATGCCGGTGAGAATGGTGCTTTCCTCCGTTTCAGCCACGATGGGTTCGTCATACAGGTTGTACGTGCCTTAGAATTCGACGGTTGTAGGGAGGTTCCCGCTGATTTCCTGAATGTATGCGACCACTTCTCCCTGTTCCAGGTCATTCCGATGGGATCGAACATCCAAATGGTATTCTTCAGGAAGCCGGGAAGCGACGACATCCTCGTCAAGTTCCTCCTTCAGGAAGAAGAAAAACATATTCCAGTGGAGACGGACACCTGGCCGTTCTACCACTGGAAAGATGTTAAGGAATACTATTATCCCCGGATAGAGTCCTTTATCGAAACAAGGAGATAATCCCTATTTCACGACAACCGGATGAATTACCTCTCCGGGCATGCTGAGGGTGCCGTCTTTGGCAACCTTCAGTTCTGTGTTGATGTACATCGTCCTGGGATACATGATGGAGTCATTCTGATGGGCATGGAAAACGTACATCGAATTACCACCTTTGTCCTTGAAAGGAGCCCCATGACCGATTCCTACCAAGCCTCCGGCATTCGGGGAATCCCTCCTGAAAACAGGATTGCCCGGATATTTTGTCCATGGCCCGCTAGGAGAAAGAGCCGTGGCATAACCTACGGCATAATCCTGGCTGCGGGTGTGATTGGCGGAGTAGATCATGTAATACTGTCCCTTGTGCTTGAACACGGAAGGGCCTTCGGTAACCCTGGCATCGACAAGTTCCCAGGGATCGACGGCGCTGATGCATTCTGTTAGTGTCTCATCCTTTATTCCCAGAAGGTCATCCGTCATCTCCGCCACCCAGATCACATTTCCTCCGGTAAAACGGACGAAATAAAGATACGGAGTGCCATCATCGTCGATGAACATCGAGGTGTCTATCCCCTTTTCTTCCCTGATGGGCTTGATCACCGACTGGGTGAACGGACCCTCAGGGCTGTCTGAAGTTGCCACGTTGACATGTTCTTCCGAGGAATAGAACAGGAAGAATTTCTTCTTGGACTTGACGTAGTACACCTCAGGTGCCCAGAACTGCTTGGTCCCCCAGCTGTTCTCTATGTCCAGGGCTATACCCTTCTTCTGCCAATGCTCAAGATCGGTAGAAGTGTAAACCCTGAAACCAGGTTCCCCGGTACCATAGGCATAATAAACTCCCTTGTGGAGCAGGATGAATGGATCGGCAAGGGGGACCTTGTCGTTTTCAATCTCCCAAGAGGTTTCAACCTGCTTCCCGGACGGCCCGGCACAACTTATAAAAGCCGGCGCTGCCAAAACTGACAGCGCCAACCAGATAATCATTCTTTTCATCCTAGAACACAAAAGACACTCCAACGTGATAGGCATCCCTGTGGGCAATCACATCCTCGTAACTCAGGTCTTTGTTGTCCTTCAAGGCGTTCGTCAGTCCTGTGTCATAGCCTGCACGGATCACGACGGCTTCCTGTATGGTGACAGCTAACCCGAAGCCCCACTGGGCATCAACAGGCATGAGACCGGGATAAGTCTTTCCGGCGCTGAACATGTTGCCTCCGAGACCCAGGTTGAACCGGGGACCGGTAAAGACAGCTATGCCGAATTCAGGACCGGTCGGGAAAGCATATTTCAGATGAAGCGGAACGCTCAGGTAATTGGCGTGATAAGACTTTTTTGCATCTCCAAGACCGAACTTGTAAGGCTTCCCGTAATGCATGATGTATGCACCAGGCTCAACGCTAAGGCCTCCGATGGTGGAGAATGCATAGTCAAGACTCGCTCCGAAGTAGAATCCGGGTATGGATTTGGGGAATCCGAACTTTTCCAGCACAGAGGCATCACTGCCCGCAAGGCCAAAGAAAGTAGCTCCTCCTCCGGCAGACCACCTTCCGTCTCCGACTGAAAGCTGGGCGGATGCATTGGTTCCCAAGAACAACAGGGCTGCGGCAAAAGCGGCTGTCAAAAATCTTTTCATAATTGAATATTTAGAAATATTATAAATTACTTAATCTCCGGGAGTCCGAGATCCTTGAAGGTACGAGGTGCGGGCTTTGCTGGCAGATCCTTGTGTGACCTTTGGGTCTTTATCTGCTCGAGTGCGACCTCGATAGCTTTCAGGAGCTGCTGGTCGGTTCCGGCGTACTCCTTGACAGGATCATTGTCGAGAACGATGTCAGGATCGACTCCATAGTTCTCGATGATCCACTCTCCGGTGTAAGGATCGAAGCTGGTGGATCCGGGAACCCTCACGTCAGTCCCATCCATGTAAGGAAGCGAGCCACCGATTCCGACGATTCCTCCCCAGGTCCTGGTACCAATCACGGTGCCGAGCTTGTTGGCCTTGAAGCCCCAAGGGAAGAGGTCTCCGTCAGAAGCGGAGTACTTGTTGATCAGCAAGACCTTCGGTCCTACGTGAGCACCATCGGGAATGGTATTAACACGGTTGGATCCGCGACCTGCGTTCATCCTGTAAACAACCCTCTGGAGACGCTCGATAATCATCGGGGAGACGTTTCCGCCACCGTTTTCACGGTCATCGATGATGAGGGCCTCCTTGTCAAGCTGAGGATACCAGTAGCGGGCGAACTCATTGAGTCCTTCTGCACCCATGTCGGGAATATAGATGTAACCCACCTTGCCACCGGATTTTTCCTCAACAGTCTTGATGTTCTTCATGATCCACTCGTAATGTTCGAGAGGATACTCGTTGCTGATAGGCTTCACCACTACCTTGCGTCCACCCTCGGCAGCCTTGCTGTTGACAGTCAGTTCAACGAGCTTGTCAGCCTTTCCGATGAGGCACTTGTAGATGTTGTCCACATCCTTGAGGGACTGCCCATTGATGGCGGTGATGTAATCTCCCTCATTGATGTTCATGCCGGGTTCGGTCAGAGGACTGCGAAGCTCAGGCCTGTAGGTTGCACCCGCATAAATATGGTCAATCTTGAAATAGCCCTTGTCTTTGCTGAGTTTGGCTCCGAGAAGACCCATCGGGATACGGTCGGGTTTCGGATAAGGACCAGGATTGACATAGGCATGACCACTCGCCAATTCGGAGATCATCGCACCAAGCAGGTAGTTGAGGTCGAGACGGGTCTTGACATAAGGAAGGAGAGGTTCGTATTTTGCCTTCACTCCCTTCCAGTCACGTCCGTGCATGTTCTCGACATAGTAACCGTCACGGAAAGCTCTCCAGACCTCGTTGTAGACCTGAGGCCACTCCTGTGAGTAGTCGATCGTGGCGTACATGTTGTCAGCGTCGATCTCTTCTCCTCCAGCAACCCTGGGCGAAGGGAAGTTGACCACGGTGCTCTTACCACGGCTGCTCAGAACGGCCTTCTTATCACCAAGCCTGTAACTGATCATACCGTCAGTGCAATCCTCTGTCTTTCCGGAAGCGAAGTCATATGTCTTGACACCTGCTCCTGCTCCGCCACCCATTCCTCCGCGGGCGCCTCCCATAGGAGCTGCTCCACCTGTGAACCAGAGTTTCTTGCCGTCACAGAAAAAGACCCTTCCGCTGATCGGAAGCTTCACGACCCTGTCGATAAGACCATCGGGGTCGATCTTTGTCTCTGCGACCTTCTTCTCACCAGGCTTTTCGCCTGGTTTCGCTCCGGGACCTGCAGGAGCGCCGGGACGCTCGGGCCTTGCTGCCGATGCATCAGTGCCTTCGGAATCACCCGTTGAAACGTTGGTCTCGCTGTCCGTAGGAAGCAACGGAGAAGGAGTATCCTTTGCCAGCATGGCCATGTAGGTGCCGGACATGCTGCCATAGGAATAGTTCCACTCGATACGGCTGTAAGTCGGAGTAAGATCCCTCTCGGAAGTGAATATCAGGTACTTTCCGTCAGAAGAGAACATCGGTGAGCCGGAGCTGTACCACTTCTCGGTGACAGGATATGCCTTGCCGGTCGCAAGATTGTGGACATAGACGATGCTCATGTCGTTGGAGGCTGGCCTTGTGTAGGCAATCCATTTACTGTCCGGTGAGAATGAGACTCCATAGAGTCCACCTTCAGGGCTGGAGTAAACCACTTTCTTTGACTTGGTGGCAGGATCGACCTCAACGAGACGGTTCTTACGGTCAGTATAATAGATGTGCTTGCTGTCCGGAGCCCACATCAGGTTGCTGATGTAGGTGTCATTGTCCTTGGTCGCCTGGACGGTGGTTCCGGTAGCTGCCTCATAAAGATAGACCTCGTTCTCTCCGGTCTTGTCGCTGATGTAGGCGATATACTTCCCGTCAGGACTCCAGGATGCTCCCCTTTCGTTGGCACCGGGGGTCTGGGTGATATTCCTTGTAATACCCTTGCCCACAGGTACGTCGAAGACCTCTCCGCGTGCGGTCACGGCTGCCCTCTTTCCATCAGGAGAGACGCTGAAACCGCGGCCTGTGACCTTCTTCAGCTCAGGACGGGAATAGACAACATCGGAAGTCAGGGTGATGTGGATCTGCTCGGCCTTCTTGGTCGCAGGATCAAGCTTGTACAGGAAACCACCCTTCTCGAAGACGACCAACTTACCGTTGGTGCTGGGGAACTTGACATCAAAATCTGAGAAGTTGGTAACCTTGGAGGTAGCCTTAGTGGAAGTATTGTACACGAATATGTTCATGTTCATGTCGCGGTCGGACACAAAATAGATCTCGTTGCCGACCCACATGGGGAAGATATCCTGTGCAGCATTGTCAGTGATCTTCTCGACACTCTTTCCATCATAGACCCAGACCTCGTCGGCCATACCGCCACGGTAGTATTTCCAGGTACGGAACTCCCTCATGACTCGGTTATAGGCCAGCTTCTTCCCATCGGGTGAGAAGCTGCAGAATCCTCCTTCAGGAAGGGGAATCTCTTCGGGCATGCCACCGTTAACCGAAACTTTCCAAAGCTTGCCGGGGAAACCGTCGCCGGTCCTGTTACGATAGACTATGTACTTTCCGTCATTCGTCCAAGCCATGACGATGTTGTTAGGCCCCATACGGTCTCCCAAATCATCACGGGAATTGGTGGAAGTGTAGGTCAAACGAACGGGCTCGCCGCCGGTAGCAGGGATGATATAGACTTCCCTGTTGCCATCGTACTCACCGGTAAATGCGATGGTCTTCCCATCAGGGGAATACTTCGCGAACATCTCGTAGCCGATGTGGGAGGTGAGACGCTTGGCCTCTCCACCCGCTAGCGGTGCAGAGAAAAGATCTCCTGCGTAGGAGAACACGATGTCGGTCCCGTTGGTGGCGGGGAACCTGAGCAGACGGGCTTCATCTGCCTTCGCCGAGAAAGACAGGGCAAGTCCGAATGAAAGGATCGTCAGTAAATACTTCTTCATACTTTGATCTATTAATAATTTGATAGTTCGTCTATTCGAGTCCGCGGGCACGGAGAAGGGCTCCCGGATCCGGCTGTGCGCCACGGAACATCGTGTAAAGCACCATCGGTTCCTCGCTGCCACCCCTCTCCAAGAAGAGTTTGCGGAACTTCGTTGCAACATCAGGATTATATATTCCTTGCTCCTGGAAATACTCGAAAGCATCCTTGTCGAGCACTTCTGCCCAAAGATAGCTGTAGTAACCAGCGCTGTAGCCGCTGTTGAAGATATGGTTGAAGTAAGTCGTACGGTAGCGTGGGATGATCTCATCTATCAGTCCCATCTCCTTGCAGACCTTTTCCTCGAAAGCAGCCACATTGGCAGCCTGGTCACCTTCGCTCATCTTCTCCAGTTCCTCCAAGGTTAGTTCATGCCACTTCATGTCCAGGATTGACGCAGCACAAAGTTCAGAAGTCATGAAACCCTGGTTGAACTTGTGGGCGTTGTTGATCTTGGCTACCAACTCTGCCGGGATGACCTCTCCGGTCTTGTAATGCTTGGCATATTCGGCCAGGATCTCAGGCTGGAAAGCCCAGTTCTCATTAAACTGCGAGAACGTCTCCACGAAATCACGCTTGACACTGGTTCCGCTCACGGAAGGATATGTGCACTTCGTAAGGAGGCCGTGTAGGCCATGGCCGAATTCATGGAAGACAGTCTCCACCTCGTCCACGGTGAACAGGCCGGGCTCGTTATCCGTCGGAGCAGTCATGTTGCCGACATTCAACACGATAGGACGAACCTCGTTGCCATCCTTATCGACATACTGGTCGCGGAAAACGGTCATCCAGGCTCCTCCCCTCTTTGAAGGACGGGGGTAGTAGTCGGTCATGAATATTCCGAGCAGGCTTCCATCGGCATCAGTAACCTTGAAAGTCTCAACCGCCGGATTGTACACGGGAACTCCCGAAACAGGTTCCACGTTGATGCCATAGATCTTGTGAGCCGCGGTGAAAACACCGTTGCGGACATTCTCCATCATGAAATAAGGCTTGGTCTGATCCTCGTCAAGGGCAAATTTCCTCTGGCGTACCTTCTCGGCATAGTAGAACCAGTCCCAAGGCATTATCTTGGCACCCTTCTCGACCTTGCCGGCAGCTATGTCCTCGTCCATGATCTTCTGCATGTCATAGACTTCCTCCTTCGCCTTGGCATTGGAAGCCTTCTGGATCTTGTCCAGGAATTCGTCAACCGTCTGGGGGTCATGAGCCATCTGCTCGTCCAGCGCATAGGCGGCATAGGTGTCGAAACCAAGCATCCTGGCCTTCTCGGCGCGGAGTTTCAGGATATCAAGGCAGAGAGCCTTGTTGTCATATTCATTTCCGTTGTTGCCTCTGGATGAATATGCCTTGAACATCTCTTCGCGGCGGCTGCGGTCCTCGCAGGTCGTCATCTCGGAAGTATAGGATGATACGGGAATTCCGAACTTGTCCTTGAAAGCATTGTTCTCTGCCAGGAGGTTGTTACCGAACTTCTGCTGGGAGGCGGCCACCTTAAGGTTAATCTCCTTGAGCCTTTCCTGCGAGGCATCGTCCAGGCCAACACCGTTGCGGGTGAAGCTCTTGTACAGGTTTTTCAGCACCATCTGCTGCTCCCTGGTAAGCCCGCTCTGATCAGCCTCATAGACAGCCTTGACCCTTTCGAAGAACTTCCTGTTCATCGATATCTCGTTATTGTGGGCAGTAATGAGCCCGGTGGCTTCCTCGGCCACCTTTTCCATCTCATCGCTGTCCTCCGTCTCCTGCAGGTTGAAAAGGACGGATGTCACCTTGTCGAGGATATCTCCCGACAGTTCATAGGCGGCAACGGTGTTTTGGAACGTAGGAGTCTCCCGGTTGTCGAGGATTGCCTGAAGCTCTTTCTCCTGCTGCTTTATACCCGCCTTGATTGCCGGAATATAATCGGTCATGGAGATCTTGTCAAACGGCGGAACGCCGTAGGGGGTGTCCCATTCAGTCAGGAATGGATTCTTTGTCTGGGTACAAGCTGTCATCATTATGATCGCTCCCAATATTAATAACGTTCTATTCATTATCAGCAGATTCTAATTCACTAATTCGTAATCTTGACCCCGTCGATGTCGATGAGGGTGAACTGGGCCGCCCCATTATAATTCGTAAGGATACCGGTCAGGCTTACTTTAGCACCATTCAGGATGGACGAGTCTATCTTCTGGTCGGAGAACTTGGCATAGCCGCTGGTCCTCACCTGCACCTCTGTACCGCCGGGCATCTTGAAGTACTGGCTCACAGCGTAAGCGGCTGCATTCTGGTACAATTCATTTAGGTGGTCCTGGACGGTACCATAGTTATAGTCTCCAGAATTACCTATCTTGGCTGAGTCCCAAACACCGGAGAAGAGGTATTTTTTCATCTGGTTGGCACTGAAAGCCCAGGTGTCCACTCCCCACTGCTGGTCGGAAAGGAACAAACGGTTGGAAGATGCTTTTTTATCTTTGTTGCTGTCAAGATAGATTAGGACAAAGATCTCTTTGGCATAGGTCAAACCATTCAAAGTCACCAGTTTCCCAAAATATGGGCTTTTGTAGCTTGACTTCAGGGCATTCTTGAGTTCTTCTTCGGAGACCACTTGCGGTGCCAGAGGAGAACCCTTTTCTCCCTTGAACACATGGGAGTTGATAAGGCTCTTTACATCAATGTAGGCGGTTTCGTATTCGCCCGTTGGATCATCCGCACCTATCTGAAGCATTCCACCATAATTCCCGAGCACGAGACCCTGGCAATTGACGTACAGGGTCTGTCCGACCAGATAATCATTGTAAAGGCCGGAATTGCCGATCTTCACCTCGATACCTCCGGTTTCATCCTGGATATAGAGAGAACGGTAGATGTTGCCTGATGCGTCGGAGGAAATGATCTTGCCGCTGATGATGACATCATTGTCGATGTGGACAGGTTTCCCGGCGTACATGGCCTTGAGCTGTGCAATGGTGGTGTTGACCTGGATGGTCTGTGGGGCCGGTTCGGCCGGCTCTCCTTGATTGCCCATCACAGGTTCCCACTCCTGGCAGGAAACAGCCGCAAACGAAAGGATTATCGCAATCGAATATATTAACTTTTTCATGATCGTCCCTCCCATTTTAGAATCTGAAATAAAGGTTCAGCATGTAGTTGAAACCGGGCATGTAGAAGTACTTCGGATCGAAGTTGTAGTAGCGGGTCTTGCTGACGGTGTTGTCCACCATCCTGGTCTGCTCGAATCCTCCGGTCTTCACATCCGTCTTGTTGAGGATGTTCTTTGCATTGAGGGAGAAGCCGTACTGGTATTTTCTCTTGTAGTACCAAGACTTGCCGATGCTGAAGTTGACCATCCAGGCCGGATTGAACTTCTCCTGCTTGGTCATTGCCTCAACCTCTTCCGGAGTTATGACTCCATCCGGGCCTGCGGTGGCATAGTCTGTCCTGCTGAGAGGACTCATGTCCAGATAGGAATTGGCGAAATAATCCACGTCGGCATCGATGAACCAGTAGTTGTAGAAGTAAGACAGGCCCAGGCTGGCAGCAAGCTGCGGAGTGCTGGGAACGTAGTGCTTCTGAAGGGTTCCGTCGGTCATCGGAGTAGCCTTCCAGTAAGAGACTGGGACATCCAGGTAAATGGGTTCCATGCTGTTGTCAACGGTCGCGGTAAGGAGAGGTGTAGATGTGTAGATATATTCACCGGCAGTGAACACACCTATCACTGAAAGACCGCTCAGCGGAGTGGGCACCTCGAATCCCAGCTCGACTCCCATGTGCCTCTCATCAATTCCGCTCAAGGCGAAGTTACCGAAGGAATTGTTGAGGTCGTAATAGACGCTCATCACATCTGTCTGATCCATTATGTTGGTGTAGAACCCGGTCAGTCGCAAGCTGTAACCATTGGATGCAAACATGTAGTTCAGGTCGGCAGAAAGGGACTTGACATTGGCAAGGTCGTCAACGAACGAATTCCTGGTTCTCGGAGCGACGAAAGATTTGTCGAAGTAAGGCGCGTCGCTGAAGTAGCCAACGTTGGCGAAGAACCTGTGGCCGCCTGTAAGAGAGTAGGCCAGGTTCAGTTTACCGGCGTAGGTGGTGTAAGACCGCTTTGCCGAAGGGCCCTTCGATGTAATGGGGTTGCCGTCACTGTCATACGTGGTGTAGATGTCTCCTCCCTGCGAGATCGGTTGTCCGTTGTCATCAAGTCCCGGGAACAGACCCTTTCTCACAAGTCCTTCCCTCCAGAAGGTATTGGTACCTACCCGGCCTCCCACTGTCACGTCAAGTCCGCCGAAAGCGAACTTTCCTGAAGCCCAAAGTTCTCCCTTAACCAGGTGGGCGTAGTAATCATAGCCGTATTTTTCACCGACTTTCACCTTCCTTGCCTCTCCGTGAGAGAGGAAATAATCCAGATCATTCTGGATCCTGATTGCGGAAGAAGAATAATCCCTCTCGGCGAACTGGTCCACATCTAGGAAATACTGTCCACCGAGCAAGTCATTGATGGACTTGTAGTATTCCGTCCTGTTGTACTTGGCGTTGAATCCGGCTGTAAGGATGATGTTCGTCTTGGGCTTCCATTTGAAAGAAGTTGCCAGATTGAGGTCATTCTGGTCGACATGCCTCTCTTCGAGAGCGTATTTCGAACGTCCTCCCTCGGAATTCCTGTTGACAGAGTAGAACCTGTCCCAAGCGACATGGGCGGTGGAAGCCTGATGTGTCTGCCAGGCCTCTCTGGCCCAGGCAGCCTTCTGGGGATTGAGGCGGTTGTAATCTTCGTTAGCCATGTAGAAATAGCTGGGAAGATTACGGTAATAGTCAGGCCTGGGATCCGGTGCATCGTACCAGTCGAGGGCGGTGTAGCCGTTCTTTCCGGTCCTGAAAAGAAGGGTTGCTGAGGCCTCGAATTCCCTGGACGGGGTGAAGTCGTACTTCAGGAAGGTAATAGGCTCAAAGGTTATCCTGTTCCTTGCATTCCTGACCTTTCCGTTCTGGTAACCCCAGTTGGAGTTGTACATGTTGTCCCCCATCAGGTCGTAAACCTCCTGGGTGGAAGCGTTCTGTGCGCCACGCTGTCCAGGAGCTCCGAATGTAACCAGGGCGAGACGATGGACATCATTCCAATTCTTCTCGACACCGAGGTAATAGGCGAAATTCCTATAATAAACACCTTGTATCCAGTCGTTTCCTCCGAGACGGGCAGAGACGCTGGCCGCATATGACCATCCGTTGTCATTTTCGGGAACCGCATAAGTGCCCATCAACCTGAGACGATACAGAGCGCTGTTGGTAAGGACGCTGAACCTCATGCCGGGACGGACCTGGCCGGGAGTACCGTAGATATTGGTGAGTCCGTTGTAGCCACCGATTCCATAAGGAGAGATCTCGGAACCGATCACCGATGACTTTGAACGGGTGGCCTCGTTAAGGCCACTCCAAAGTGAATACGGTGAGTAGCCTGTCAAGGCATCGTTCATCTTGACTCCAGCCACATAGACATCCTGGGACTCGCTCGCATAGCCACGGGCCCTGAAACGGATAGCGCTGAAATTATAGCTCGCGGCATTGTTGAACACGTCGTTCTGGTCATAGAGGATCGTGGGCGTGTCCTCGTAACCGTTTCCATCCAGGTCGAATTCTCCGAACGAAGAATCGTCAACTTCGTTGTTGATGATGGACGGAGAAAGGCTCAGGTTGTACATGTTCTTGACAAAGCCGTCGTTGACAGTCACATTGACCGTGGTGGGCAGGAAGCCCGGAGCTTCAATGACAAGGTCGTACATTCCGTCGGCGAGCGCCTCAAGGATGAAGTTACCCTGAGCGTCGGTCTTCACGGTCCCGATTTCGAGGGCGCCGGACTTCAAAACCAGGTTGGCGCCTTCCACCGGATTCCTGGAAGCCCTGTTGATGATGGTACCCTTCACACCGCCAGTCGGGACCTGGGCACAGAGTACTAAGCCCAGCAGTCCGGCTGCCAATGACAGGGTAAGTTTCTTGAATATATTCATGTTACTTCTTGGATATTACGATGTAAGTGGGATAGTGGTCGCTGTAGCCATTGATGAAGGCACCGTTGGAAGAAGTCCTTTTGGGAGTACCCTTGTACTGGCCTTCCTGCTGGGTCATGAAAGGTTTCTGGAACACCCTTCCATAGAACTTCCTGTTGACGATAGGATTGATTCCGAAAGTGCCTTTCTCAGGATTGGCAAGGTTGCGGTTGACCATTATGATGTCAAAGATGCTCCAGACTCCCTGATAGGCCAGAGATCCGAAACCGGCCTTGATCATCGAGAGGAAAGGATTGAAGAAATCCTCCTGCCCCACTTCCTCTATCGTCTCCTTTCCATGGAGATAGGTAACCATGCTGATGTCGGTAGGGTTGTCGTTCATGTCACCCATGACTGCGATCTTGATCCCTGGATACTCCCTCATGAGTTTCATTGCATTCTCATGGATAATTTCAGCCCCACGGCTGCGGAGGTCACCGCTCTTTCCTCCGATCCTGGAAGGAAGGTGGGTGACATAGAAAGCTAACATCTCTCCGTCTATCGTGCCGCGTACCTCGAGGATATCCCTGGTCCGGAAATCAATCTGCTCCAAAGAATCCAGATTGAACTTGATGCTCGAGGATTCAAAGTTGAACGGAATCGAGCGGCTTGCCAGAAGGGTGAACTGGTCCGGACGGTAGAGAAGGGCGCAATCGACGCCTCGCCTGTCAGGTCCGTCATAGTGGACGATTTGGAAATTGGCATCCGCTATCTCAGGTTGGATTACAAGGTCCTCAAGGACGTTGCGGTTTTCAATCTCGCTGACTCCGAGGATCGTATGATACACCTTGTTGTCATCTTTCATCGCCCGGATGACTTCGGCCATGTTGTGGAGTTTCTTGCGGTACTTCACTTCGGTCCACTGGTTGGCCCCATCAGGAAGATACTCGTAGTCATTCTTACCCTCGTCGTGATAGATGTCAAAGAGATTCTCCAGGTTGTAGAACCCTATGACATGGCTCTTCTGTACCTTCTGCGCCCTGATTGAAGGGGAAAGGAACAGGATGGCGGCAAAGGCCAGCGAAATGCAGTATAATCTCTTCATTTTATGTGGTTTATTCCTAATTCCACCACCATGAGACGGTGGAAGGTTCTTCATCTTTTATCTCTTTGTAAGTTTCTGCCCCGACCTTTGGCTCAAGGTTCACGAACAGCTTGTAGCCAAGTTTCTCCTCGAGTTTGGAAAGGGACATCGACATGTCCTTGGTAATCTTCGAACCGTACTTGTTAGCGTTTTCGAACCAGAATGCACATCCCATGAAACCCTTATGGCCTACCTCACTGTTGTTCTTGTAGCGCAGGAGGGCCTTGAAATATGCCTCCGGAACGGTGACTGACTTGCCTTTATTGTCCTTGACCTTTCTATTTGCAGATCCCACGTAACAACCGGTAACAACATAAAGAGTGTCAGTCCCGGCAGTCGCCCCGGTCTTCCTGGACCAGTCACGGACTTTACCTTCAAGCACAGCCCATATTCCCCCGTTGAAGTCATAGTCCTGGGGGGTCATGTTTGTGAAATAGAAGGTCTGCACGTTGGCTGCCCTATACAGCCTGTCCGCCGAAGGGATCTGATGTCCTCGAGAACCGAAACCTGAATAAGCGCTGTATAGAACAGGTTGCTTTGATTCAGGCAGCAAAGGATCAAGTCCCCATTCATCTGAACGGCTTCCACTACCGATGTTCCAGGCGCAGAGCGGATAAGCCACCCACGGTGCAACGAGGTTGTCGTAGTCCCAGTAGTAGGAATAGTTCCTAGTCCGGGTTTCTCCAATTGTCATGTAGTGGGTGAAGAACTCCTTGTCATCGTTCTCCCGTGTTTCCGGAATCTCCAGCCATTTGACAGTGGCAGTCTTGGAACCATAGCCCCTGTCATCAACCACCGGGTCCGGGACAATGATCTTGTTCTGGGTCAGACTGGCAGAAGCGGAGCCTCCGGAACTGGTTATGGTCACGCTGGCGGTCCTGACGGCATCTACGTTTTCACCGTATGATATAACCACCATGTTGTTGCTTCCTGATCCGCTGGAAGGATTAACGGTCAGCCATGAAGCCGAAGAGGAAATCGTCCAATTCCCGCTGGCAAAGACCGAAATGAACTGGCTTCCTGCCTCTCCATCAACACTTTGGGTCTTGATGGTTATTGACGGTGGCAACACCGGTTCTTCCTTGACCGGCTCCTTACATGAATATACCACCGCTGACAGTGCCAGAAGCACTGTCAGCACGCGGAATAATCTTGTATATCTAATGCTCACCGTCTTTGGTCAAAAGAATAATCTATTGAGCAAATGTTACCTCAACCTTCTGGAGGCGCCAGTGGCCATTGCCGGAAGGACGGGTTAGTTTCACAGATTTGGCAGAGCCGGTCCATGTGGTAGTGGATGCATTATATCCGGAAGGCGTGGAGACGTCGTCAGTGGCAGGCTGATAATCTTTACCTGATGCGAATGTATAAACGATCTTGGCTATTGTCTTACTGGAAGACTCGATGTTTACATAACCATTTCCGTAAATCCTGATACCTGTTCCGGTATTATAGTATTTTCCATCGTTAGCCCCATCGCCAAAGGTTATAGATATATTCTTTGTTCCAGAGATAGTTTTATACTGAACACTATTTTCAAACCCTAGCTTTGAGAAATCAACAGATTCTCCATTGTCGGTAATAACAATTCCATCTGTACTACCGCCGCCACCCTGGGAGCCACCGTCTTCACCGGTTATCGCTGTTCCATTGATGTCGGTTGCAATCACATAGAGGTACTTACCCTGGGATGTATGATAGAGATAATATCCCTTGATAGTGACCTCCTTGCCATTGAGGGAAGCGATATCTTCGACAGGCTTGACGATGCTTCCAATAACTGTAACACCAGTGATATTAATGTTGAAGTAATTGCCAGAAATGTTAAGCTTACCCTTGACCGTGACAAATTCTCTGGTAGTTGAACTGTAAGAATCAGCCGTAGAGGTAATGTCCTTGGCATCAGGATAAGTGACCTTTGTACCCTTGGAATTTACGGCGACAGAAGGGCTGGTCAGCTGAGGCGCTCCACCGTATTCTGCCCTGGTACCGGTCACGGTGACATTGTCACCTACGACGGCATTTCCGCCATAGACATAGATCCTTGCACCATCCTGCTCCATCAAGAATCCTGCGGAAGCAGAAGCAACTACGACGGCAGGACCGACCTTCAGGACGGCATCCTTTTCTGCAGCTATCGCTTCTGCTACTGTTGCAGCCTTTGCGTCAGGTGTATCTCCGGGTGTGAAGGAGAGAATCTCGGCCTCTATAACCTCGTGCTGCTCTTTAGAAGCATAATAATCATATTTTCCAGCAAGGGTTACAGTGCCTCCATTGGAAATCTTGCTGCTCCAGTCTGCCTTGTTGGCAACGCTGTAAACATAAATCTTCCCTGTCGCATCAGTCAGGTCAAAGCTGCAGTACTGTGAATTGAATCCACTCACAGATCCGGTCAACTTGTAATAATTGTCCTTATCGGCAGCTGTGATGAACTCGGCAACTGTCTTGGCGACAGCATCGCTATGGTCTCCTCCGCCTGAGCCGGCCTCAAAGGAAAGGATTTCGGCCTCGACGACCTCATGCTGATCCTTGGATTCATAGTAGAGATATTTACCAGCCAGGGTCACGGTGCCGCCATTGGAGATCTTATCACTCCAATCTGCCTTGTTGGCAACGCTATAAACATAGATCTTTCCTGTCTCATCAGTCAAGTCGAAACTGCAGTACTGCTTATTGAAACCGCTTACAGTTCCTGTCAGTTTGAAGTATGTGTCATTATCTGCAGTCTTGATGAAGTCCGCAACAGTCTTGGCAACAGCATCGCTATGGTCTCCTCCGCCTGAACCGGCCTCGAAGGAAAGTATCTGGGCGCTGACGACCTCATGCTGGTCGTTCTTCTCGTAGTAGGTATACAATCCGGCGAGTTCCACGGTACCTCCGTTGGAAATCTTTTCGCTCCACTCCTCCTTGTTATTCACGCTATAAACGTAGATGGTGCCGCTGTCATCGGTCAGGTCGAAACTGCAATACTGCTTGTTGAACTTGCTGACCTTTCCCTTGAGCCGGAAGAACTGGCCATTGTCTTTCTTGTCGATAAAGGCCTTGACAGTAATCAGCTCGAACTTGGTGAAATCGATGACGGGAGCTTCAGAGCTGCCGTTGATGGAGATAATCTTGCTGCCGGTTGTGAATTCAGGAGTATTGCCCTTGAAATTGACGATGGGTCCATATACAACGACTTCGTCGCCAACTTTCAGCTGATCCTTTGTGAGGAAGTTGGCCCCGTTGAGATACTTGCCCCTGTAAACCTCCAACTGGGTAGTGGCAGTACCGTCAGCAGAAATGTAATAAGTTGCATTTCCGTAGCTTGGATCGATCTCCACGCTGACAACCTTACCCTTGGTGTACACATTGGCTGAGTTCTCGGAAGTAAGGTCTCCGGAATTGTAAGCTACAAGTGAATTTGCTTTTTGGATTGTGGCGTAAACATTATAAGGATCGCTGGCAGTACCCGATCCGGTTGCTGTCTGGTTCGGATCCTCTCCCTTGGAACCCTTTTGGGTGACATTGACCGTCTTATAGTCAAAATCGGTCTTGACCCTGAAAGAGGCATTCCTGTCAGTTGAAGAGTTTGCAAGTGCTGTAACGGTTACATTGACCGGAGCGCTGGAGGCGGTTCCATTTGACGGATTGAAAGCCAGCCAGTCGGCATCGGAAGTGATAGTCCAGGGCCTGTTGGAAGTAACGGTCACGGATGCGGTGCCACCGCCCTGCTCGAAGGAAATCTCGGTCTGTCCAACGTTCAGGACAGGGAGTGAGGGCTGCTCTTCTTCCTTAGGATTGCAGCCTACCATAATGGCAGCTGCTGCAATAAGAGTCAAAAATAAATTCTGGATTTTCATTATCGTGTTATTTTGTGTTTGCCCATGCGCTTAGTTTGCTAATATACAATGAAAACTTCAAAAATCAAAGGTCAAGGTCCAGCTCAACCGGGCAATGATCGGAGCCGAAGATTTCATTGTGGATGCCCGTTCCGGTGATTTTTTCTTTAATGTTGTCAGAGACAAGGAAATAGTCAATCCTCCACCCTGCGTTGTTCGCGCGCGCATTAAAGCGGTAGGACCACCAGGAATATTTTACCTCGTCCGGGTTCTGAAAACGCCAGGTGTCCACGAAGCCGGAATCAAGCAGGACGGAAAACTTTTCCCTCTCCTCATCCGTGAAACCGGCGTTGCGGCGGTTTGCCTTTGGGTTCTTGATGTCTATCTCCTCGTGGGCGACGTTCATATCCCCGCAGATTACCACTCCCTTGCGGGCCTTGAGGCCGAGGACATATTCACGGAAGGCATCATCCCAGGTCATCCGGTAATCCAGCCTCTTGAGGCCGTCCTGGGAGTTGGGGGTATAGACGCAGACCAGGAAGAAATCAGGCATCTCGAGGGTGATTACCCTGCCCTCGTGGTCATGATCCTCAATCCCGATTCCGTAAGTCACCGAAAGCGGCTGGTGCCTTGAATATATTGCCGTACCTGAATAACCCTTCTTTTCGGCAGAATTCCAGTACGAGGTGTAACCCAGGTATTCAAGATCCAGCTGCCCGGGCTGCATCTTCGTCTCCTGGAGACAGAAGAAATCGGCATCAAGTTCGTTGAAGGCCTTGTCGAAATCACCTTTCCCGGCGCAGGCCCTCAGGCCGTTCACATTCCAACTGATAAATTTCATATTCCTAACCTGTTGTCTTTATAATTCTATTTCCTTTACCAAGGTCTCGCTGGCGGCATCCCATGAGTCATAGGCCGTCAGAGACACGGTATATTTTCCGGATTCAAAGCCTTCCGGAAGCCCGTCCGAAGTGAACTGCACCGTCCACGAAGTTTTCATCTCCGAGGGAAGTGGATGTTTGTAAAAATCTGCCAGAATCTTCTTGGTTGCAAGGACCGAGCCGTTTCGGGAAAGGGTGACTTCATAGTGGTGGACGAATTCGTCGTCAGTGCCGGAAACGAAGGAAATGGTTATTCCTGTCGGACCGGCGGAAAGGTCCATCGAAGAAAGGGACGGAGGCATATTCATGGACCGGCGGCGGTCGAATGAATATTCCTCAAGATGCTTACCCTTCCTGGACGGACGCGGGATGACGAGAGGCTCGCCTATCACCGAACGGTTGTAGAAATCCATCCTCAGGATCCTCATGTTTCCCTTGCGGTCGAACTGGATCAGGTTCCCCTGCGAGAACTCATCCTTGTCCTTCATCACTGTCTGACCGGCCATATCCTCGTAGCCTCCGGCTTCCAGGGCCATGTACCGTACCGAGGCACACCCAAGGGCAGTGAAAGAGCCCTGCCAGATACTCCTGGGATCGTTCAAAGGAAAATGCAGATGACCTCCGAATGCGACCACCTGGGGATATTTTGACAGTATCTCAGGGATTTCGCGGGTAGCCCAGTAACCGGGAAGGGAAGACTTCCAGATTCCTTCGGCTTCTCCCAGGAGACTCCCATAAACGGTGTCGTAGAGCATCGGATGGGTGATCACTATCACGTAACGACCAGGCCTCTTCGAGGTGATTTCCGACAGGGTCGTGTCCAGCCACTTGAGGGCTTCAGGACTGTAAGACACAGGACCGGTCCCATCAGGTGTAATCGCTATCACATCGTAACCTCCGACCTTGCAGTGCCTGCACTCCAAGCCTTCCCCCGAAACAGCGTCAATGTCCGTGATGAAATAATTATCTCCCAGAAGTTTACGGATGTACGAAGCATCCGAAACCATAGTGGAATCCCATCTGTATTTCGGCACATCGTGGTTTCCGACAGAATAGATAAGCGGCACCTTCACGGGATCAAGGACAGACTCATAGACCCTCTTGAACTCTCCAAGGAAATTATCATTGGGATAATCGATCATATCTCCCGCTACAAGTACCCCGTCAAGGCCGTCGGCATCATTTTCAGCCGCTTTTGCGGCAAGCTGATTCAAGGCGGAAGTCCATTTTTCAGAGGTCATCGGAACACCTGTGTTTATGTGGACGTCACTGACCACTCCAAGGGAAAGTACCACCTTGCTGCCTTCGCAACCCATCAACAGACACACGAGAGCTATTGTCAGAATCTTTTTCATCTCAACCACAAACTAATGAACTAATGTAGCAAAATAATTGTAATTTTGTGTTAATCCACATCGACGACTTATGAACACGCCCAAATGCCTTGCACTACTGCCTGCATTTTTCCTTTGCATCACCATGGTTGCCCAGGCTCCGGATTATGTCTATACCGAAGCCAGCGAGTTTACCTTGACCGGGAAACTGATGAACACCCCCAATCCTTATCACAGGGTTGATACCGTCCGGTTCAAAGGTTTCACCACCACCGAAAACACCCAGGTACGCAACTCGTCGGGAATAGCTGTGGCCTTCAAGACTGACAGCCCTTCCATTTCCCTTCTGACGGTTTACGGAGAAATCGGGCGTCCCACTAATACCAACGGAATTGCCGCAAGAGGATATGACCTTTACATCCGCAAGAACGGAGAGTGGCTTTGGGCTGCTTCCGGGGTCCCCGGAGATGCAAACCTTGAGAAGCCCTACACCTTGATAAAGGACATGGATCCGGGTGAAAAGGAATGCCTGTTGTACCTGCCTCTTTACAGCGAGGAACGCTCCATAAAGATAGGCATAGAGAAAGGATCCAACATCGTGGCTTCTCCCAATCCGTTCCGTCACAGGATAGGAATCTTCGGTTCCAGTTACACTCACGGCTCTTCCACCGGCAGGGCCGGAATGACCTATCCGGCACAGTTCTCCCGCAACACGGGACTCCAGCTCCTCAGTCTGGGATGCAGTGGCAACAGCAAGCTCCAGGACTATTTCGCCGATGTCCTTGCCGCAGCCGACGTGGACGCTTACATCTTCGATGCCTTTTCAAATCCGAATCCGACGATGATCGAGGAGCGTTTGTTCCCGTTCATCGAAAAGATCCAGGCAGCCCATCCTGGCAAACCGCTGATCTTCCAGCGCACTATCTATCGCGAGAGCCGCAATTTCAACAACGGGACACGTGCTTCTGAAACCGCGAAACTTGCAATGGCCGACAGTCTGATGAAGATTGCCTGCAAGAAATACAAGGATGTCTATTACATCTATCCCAACGCAACGGAGAAGAACCACGAAGCCTCTATTGACGGCACCCATCCTTCGAACTACGGCTACCAGCTTTGGGCCGAATCAATAGAAAAACCTGTCAAGAGAATACTGAAGAAATACGGAATAAAATAATGAAAAAAGTAGCATTGTCTTTCATCGTGGCAGGAATATCATTCCTGATGTGCGCACAGACGCCTACCACCCCAAAAATCGTTTACACCGAAGCCAGTGACCTGACCCTCACAGGCAAGCTCATGAACACTCCCAACCCCTACCACAGGGTGGACACTGTCGTCTTCAAGGGTTTCACGGCCAGCGAGAACAACCAGGTCCGGAATTCCGCCGGAATAGGCGTAGCCTTCAGGACCAACGCTAAAACCATCTCGATCCTTACCGAATACGGCGATGTCGGTTATCCCAACAACACAGGAGGTTACTCTGCAAGGGGTTATGACATGTACATAAAGAAGGATGGCGAATGGATCTGGGCCGGGGCAGGAGTTTCCAGCGATCTGAAAAAGCCGTTCAACGTCATTTCCAACATGGACGGAACCATGAAGGAATGCCTTCTGTATCTTCCGATACTCAGTGAGGAATATTCAGTCAAGATCGGTGTTGAGGAAGGTTCAGTCCTTGAAGCTATCCCGAACCCCTTCCGTCACAGGATAGGTATTTTCGGTTCCAGTTTCACCCATGGAATCTCCACCAGCCGAGCCGGTATGGCCTACCCTGCCATCTTCTCCAGAGACACCGGACTTCAACTTCTCAGCCTCGGCTGCAGCGGCAACAGCAAACTCCAGAGCTATTTCGCCGATGTCCTGGCAGCCGCCGATGTTGATGCCTTTATTTTCGATTCCTTCTCCAATCCTTCCATCGAGCAGATTGAAGAACGCCTATTCCCCTTCATAGAGAAGGTCCAGGCCGCCCATCCCGGAAAGCCGCTGATTTTCCAGAGGACCATCTACAGGGAATGGCGCAACTTCGACAAGAACAGGGATAAGGCTGAAGCCGACAGGATAGCGGTAACCGACAGCCTGATGAAGATCGCCTGCAAGAAGTACAAGGATGTTTACTACATCTATCCCAGCGCTTCCGCAAAGGACCACGAGACCACCCAGGACGGTACCCATCCGTCCGACCGTGGCTACCAGCTTTGGGCCCAGTCCATCGAGAAGCCTGTCAAGAAGATCCTTCGTAAGTACGGAATCAGGTAGAACCGTGATTTATAATTACAACATTATTAGTAACTTAAGCAAAACCCATATAGGTAAAATTGGTACGAGACCTTTAAGCAACTTATTATAAATGAATAAATTACAAGTCACGCTTCTGCTGATCGCAGTGTTGGTTATTCCGGCGTTCCAGGTGCCGGGTCAGACCAAGACAAGTTATGTCGATCCTTTCATAGGCACCGACGGAATGGGACACACCTTCCCCGGAGCATGCGTCCCGTTCGGAGGAGTCCAGCTCAGTCCTGACACGGACACCATTCCCCATAACATCAACGGGAAATACCAGCCGATGGTCTATGAGACCTGTGCCGGATACCGCTACACAGACCCCACGATTGTCGGATTCAGCCATACCCATTTCAGCGGCACCGGACATTCAGACCTTGGAGATATATTGATCATGCCGGCCACGGGATCTCTGAAACTGAATCCCGGAACTGCCGACAATCCCGACGGAGGATTCCGCAGCCGTTTCAGCCATGCTTCCGAAAGCGCCCGCCCGGGTTACTACGAGGTCACTCTCGATGACTATGGCGTCAAGGCCAGGCTGACCGCCACCACCCGCGTGGGAGTCCATGAATATACTTATCCGTCGGACGGACACCTCATCCTCGATCTGATCCACGGAATCTACGACTACGACGGAAAAACCCTCTGGGCGGAGGTGCAGGTGCAGGATCCCACCCATGTGGTCGGCTATCGCATCACCGACGGCTGGGCAAGGACCAACTATACCTATTTCGCAATCGAATTCTCCCAGCCTGTCACTGAATATGGTTACGTGGACCGCCAGAAGGTTGATTACAAGGGAGGATGGAGCAAGTTCGACAACAGCCGTAACTTCCCAGCCATGGCCGGACGTAAACTGGTTGCCTGGTTCAAGTTCAACACCTCCAGGAATCCCAAGCTCACCGTCAAGGTCGCCCTCTCTTCAACCGGAACCACCGGAGCCCTTAAGAACCTGAAGACTGAAGCCGAAGGCAAGACCTTCGACCAGATAGCCTCGGACGCCGGAAAAGCTTGGGAAAAAGAGCTTTCGCAGATGGAGATAGATGGAACGGAAGCAGAAAAGAAGATGTTCTACACGTCCCTCTATCACACAATGATTAACCCTTCTATCTATATGGACGTGGACGGAGCCTATCGCGGCCTCGACCATGAGATCCACCATGCTGAAGGGTTCACCAACTACACCGTTTTCTCCCTCTGGGACACCTATCGTGCTGAACATCCGTTCCTCGCATTGTTCAAGCCCGGCAGGGACCGAGACATGGTTGAGTCGATGCTTGCCCACTACGACCAGAACGTTCTGAATATGCTTCCCGTCTGGAGCCATATGGCCAACGAGAACTGGTGCATGAGCGGCTACCATGCGGTTCCGGTCCTGGCCGACGCCATCGCCAAGGGTCTGGACATAGACAGGACAAGGGCGCTGGAGGCAATGGTCACGACTTCTAAGCAGGAGTGGTACTGCGGCCTCGGTGACTACATGAAACTTGGCTACGTTCCCTATGACAATATTTCCACCGCGGCAAGTAACACGTTGGAATATTCCTACGACGACTGGACCATTTGGAACACCGCAAGGCTAGCAGGCAACGACGCCGTCGCCAAGGAATTCGCACCCAGGGCTTTGTACTATCGCAACGTATTCGATCTTGACCTCGGTTTCTGCAGGCCGAAGTACAAGGACGGCTCCTTCAAGAAGGACTTCGACATCATGCAGACAGTGGGCGAAGGGTTCATCGAGGGTAACTCGCTCAACTTCACCTTCCACGTGCCGCAGGACGTCTATGGAGCCATGACCCTCATGGGCGGGGAGAAGAAGTTCATTTCTGCACTTGACGAACTCTTCTACAACGACCTTCCTGAATATGCCTACGCTGACAACGAGGACATCACCAAAGACTGCCTGATCGGCGGCTATGTCCACGGCAACGAGCCAAGCCATCATATTCCTTATCTCTACGCCTGGACATCCCAGCCGTGGAAGACCCAGTACTGGATGAGGGAAATCATCAACAGGATGTACAGGCCCGAGATCCGCGGCCTGGGTGGCAACGATGACTGCGGACAGATGAGCGCCTGGTACATCTTCGGTGTCCTGGGCTTCTATCCCGTCTGCCCCGGAAGTGACCAGTACGTGATCGGCGCCCCGTTCTTCAAGGAGGTCTCGATCCAGCTGCCCAATGGTAAATCCTTGACAGTCAAGGCTCCGAAGGTCAGTGACAAGAACCGGTACGTCAAGAAGGTCCTGCTGAACGGTAAGGAGTACTCGAAGCTCTACCTGACCCATGCCGACCTCCTGGCAGGTGGTGTCATCGAATTCGACATGGCCTCCAAGCCCAACAAGGCCCGCGGCCAGAAACCCGCCGACAAGCCCTACTCCATGACGGGGAAATAGTTTTCCTAACGGATATTTTCCGACTTTTCACATACCCGGATATGACGCATCGGCTCACCATCGATTATATCAATGGTGTAGCCGAAGCACCATCCTGTTGTTTTTGAAAAAAGTTCCATATAACCCATTTTCTTCCAATTCTCTATTCGAGGGACTCGGGGCAATGTGAAATGGTTGCACAAATCAATCAAATCCTCATAAACCTTGAAGGACTGACGACTTGTGTCAAGAAAATCAAAAGTGTTAGAATGGGCTAACGCGACCCTGGAATAGAATTCAAGAATCCTCTCATAGACTGTTATGTCGACTACCGTTTTCATCTCTCAACACAGTATCCTTCAACGCATTCATGTAGTCAGTAGTTAACTGTTTTGCTTCTTCAAGTGGAAGCCATCCTCTGGAGAGGGTAATGTCATCATATACGGTCTTGACTTTTCCGTCAATAACCTCTACATGATTCTTCGTTTTTTCAGCAAGTTTGTTCATAGTATTACCATTTTTTCAAATATAGGTATTTTTTCTTTCTATCATTATCTTTGTGAAAAGTAAAGAATCTAGCCATGAATATTCTTAAAGGTCTGGCCGTTTCGGTCCTTATTCTCTTAACCCACTCATTATCATTTGCTTCCAATGATAACAAAAAACTGATCAACGACGTGAATGTGTTCGTGGGAACGGACGGATTCGGGAATGTGTATCCCGGACCGCAGTTGCCTTACGGTGGGATCCAGATAAGCCCTGACTGCGATGATAAGGACTATGACTGCGCCGCCGGGTACAAGTATTCAAAACCGACCGTCCAGGGATTCAGTCTGACCCACTTGAGCGGAACCGGCATCCCGGATCTCGGTGATTTCCTGTTCCTGCCCGGGACAAATCCTGATCCGAAACCCTCTGCGCTTGACCACGAAAAGGAAAGCGCACACCCGGGCTACTACAGCCTGATGCTGGACAGTGGAGTTAAGGCTGAAATGACAGCAGCCATGTGTTCGGGAATGTTCAAGTTCACCTATCCGGACAAGGAGAGCGCTTACGTCACGATAGATCTCGACCACACCCTGTACTGGAACTGTGAATGGTCTGACGTACGCCTTCTCGATGACCATACAATCATAGGCAGCAAACTTGTTAAAGGCTGGAATCCCAGTCGCCATGTCTATTTTGTCGCCCGCTTCTCGGAGCCCATCAAGGATTTCACAATCCTCCAGGAAGGCGAACCTGTAATCTACAACCCCAAGCGTTTCCGCAGTTCCCTCGAGGCCTGGGGCCGAAAGCTCAAGGTTATCGTCCGCTTCGACGGCCTTTCGTCGCCTTATGCTACGCGAAAGGAGTTTGCGACGGTTGGAACCGTTGCCGGGGAAGACAATGCCACTCCCGGCGATGTAAGAAGGGAGACCGTGAGCGAGGCGTCCGACCGGCAACAGTTCCAACTGGAAGTCAAAGTGGCAGTGTCGGGAGTCGGGACGGACGGTGCGTTGCTTAATTTGAAGGAGCTCGACGGAAAGGACTTCGACACCGTGCTGGCAGAAGCGGAGAACACTTGGGAAAAGGCTCTGGGAACATATTCATTGGAAAGTAAAGACAAGGTTCTCAGGGAGACTTTCTACACCAGCGTGTACCGCACGATGCAGCATCCATTCGTGTTCCAGGATGCTGACGGAAGGTTCCGTGAGCACGACGGTACCATCGGCAAGGCCGAAGGATTCACCAATGTGACCACCTTTTCCTTCTGGGATACTTTCAGGGCGTTCGAACCTCTGATGAACCTGGTCAACCGTCCCCTGCAGGCTGACATAGCCAATTCGATGCTTGCCCACTACGACAAGAGCGCCGAGCGGATGCTCCCCTACTGGTCGTTCTACGGCGGCGAGACCTGGTGCATGATTGGTTTCCATTCCTGCTCCATCCTTGCCGACATGATACTCAAGGACGTTCCCGGTTTCGACTATGAACGTGCCTTCCAGGCGATGAAGACCACCGCCACAAACGCTCACTACGACTGTATTCCTGAATATACCTCCCTCGGCTACGTTCCTTTCGACCTCGAGAAGGAAAGCGTCTCCAAGACCCTTGAATATGCCTACGATGACTGGTGCATCGCCCAGGTCGCGAAGAAGTTGGGACATGAGAAGGACTATCAGTTCTTCCTGAACCGCTCGATGAACTACAAGAACCTGGTAGATCCGGAGACCGGTTACATGCGCGGAAAAGATTCCAAGGGTGAGTGGCGTACTCCTTTCGCCCCGATTGCATATCAGGGCCCCGGCTCCGTCAACGGCTGGGGGGATATCACGGAAGGATTCACGATGCAATACACCTGGAGCGTTTTCCACGACATCGACGGATATGTCCAGCTGGCAGGTCGCGACAGGCTCAAGAAATATCTTGACGAACTCTTCACCATAGAACTCCCTGAAGACATCCCTGGCGCCCATGACATCTGGGGCAGGATCGGCGGCTACTGGCACGGTAACGAGCCCTGCCACCATGTTGCTTACTTATATGATTATTTTGGAGAACCCTGGAACTGCCAGAAATGGGTCCGCTATGTAGCAAAGAACTACTACGGCAACGAGCCCGGTTCCCTCAGCGGCAACGATGACTGTGGCCAGATGAGCGCCTGGTACCTGTTCAACTGCATGGGATTCTATCCTTTCTGCCCAGGGGCAGACTGGTACTATCTGGGTTCACCCTGCGTCCCGGGAATGACTATGACCCTATCGAACGGGAAGATAATCGAGATGACCACAAAGGGATGGAGTGAGGACACCGTCTACGTAAAGGCGGCTTATCTGAATGGAAAGAAGCTGGACCATCCTTTCATTAATTATGAGGACATAAAGGACGGAGCCAAGCTTCATTTCGAAATGTCCCGGAAGCCAATCAAGGGAGCGTTCAAAAAATAATAATAAATGAGCATGACATAAAAAAGACCGGCTCCATTTAGGGGCCGGTCAATCATTATCAGCTCAATTACTATTCACCGTAACCGTAATTCTGAGGGATCTTCACGTCCTTGTTGGACTGGATGATCTGGACAGGTATAGGGAGTACATAGTTGAAAGGCTGGATGTTAGGAATATGACGGGTGTTGCCGAGAGCGTCGACATAAGTCTCGCGACGACCTGCAGTAAGATCGTTCTCATGTCCCCAACCATATTTGCGGGTACGCTCGTACAGGGTGTTCGAGGTCTGGGCATTCTGGGTAGGATATTTGTCAAGAACGTAGGTCGCATTCGGATTGCAGGACAGACGGCTGAGGGTTATCCAGCGCTGCTCCTCACCGAAGAGCTCACGGACACGCTCGTCGAGGATGTAGTCGATGTCGATATCGCCGGCCGCTGCGGGCTTTGCACCTGCACGGTTTCTCAGCACATTGATATCCTCGGCTGCACCGCTCTTGTTACCCTGGGCGAGACGGGCCTCTGCACGGAGCAGATAGGTCTCGGCGATACGGATCATGTACCAGTCAGTGTCGTAGTAGCAGTTGCCGCTGGATATGACATGCTTGTCATCGGAGAATTTCCAGAAGCGCGGAGTGATGTTCACGGTATCGGACGCTGTCACAGTGTACAGACCTGCGTCAACGCGGGCCTTGACTTCCTTCTTGACCTCAGACCACCTCTTTCCTGAAGGAGTGTAAGGATCCCTCTGGATCATGACTTCGCTTCCGCGGAAGTCGTTGGGGTCATCCCAGTAAGAACCAAGGATGTCTCCTGCAGGACGCTGTACGAATTCCGAAGCAAGGAATCCAAGGGCGGTGGCAGCACCTTCACCCTGGGCGCGGCATGCAAGTGAGTCAATCTTGATGCTCAGGTTGTACATAGTCTTACGGCCAGCGGCCTCTTCAACACCGGCAGCGGGATTTCCAGCATCGGCAGGTTCCTTGCCAGCAGCATAGCAGGTAGCATCGGCAGTGAAAACGTAATATGTCTTCCCGTCACTGCCTGCCCTGGTTCCATTCTTTCCTCCCATAGGGATCCAAGGAGCCCAAACGGATTCAAGGATAGGAACGTGCATACGCCACCAGGAGTCTCCTGAAGCACCGAGAGTCCAGTTCTCAGCCTGGCTCACGAAGTCGATCTGGGCTACCCATATGGCCTCTTTGTTACCAGGATCGTTGGGATTGGAGTCGGAAGCCTGGCTTCCGTCGGTCCTCATGGAAGTACGGAAGAGATCCCAATAGGCACCCTGAGGAGCAGCAAGGGAGTTGCCGTAACGGTCGGTGGCCTGGTCGGCACGGTTTCCGAAACGGGTAGTCATGATATGGTAGTCACCATCCTGACCATTGATGACACGGCTGGCGGCATCCTCTGCCTCCTTGAACTGACCAAGAGAGAGATAGGTCTCAGAGAGGTAGTGGGCAGCGGCGGCCTTTGTTACAGTACCCATCAGACGGGGCTTGACGGGCAGGTTCTGCTCAGCATACTCGAAGTCGGCGGCGATGAGTTTCCATGCTTCCTCACGAGGGATCATCTCATAGTCGTAACGGGCCTCCTGGGTCATGTGATCTGAATATACCAAACTGCCGAACAGACCTGCGAGGACGCGGTAGGACCACGCACGGAGGAACACGGCCTCAGCGCGGAGTTCCTGCTGCATGGTAGGAGTCGAGTACTCGATCTCGGGATGTTCGTCAATCATGTCGACAACGATGTTGGCACGATTGGAGAGCTTGTACATGTACTCACCATAGTGGCGGACATAACCACTGACAGATGTCAGTTTGGGCCAGTCGGAGAAAACACCCTGGTCATCGCCACTGGCAGTCGTATTGGTGTTGGCGAACGTATCCAGGCCCATTCCGTTCAATATCCAGTTGTGGGAGGAACCTCCACGCTGGTTACCGAACACCATGTACTGGATCTCTGTGTAAGCCGATGCAAGAGCGATCTCAATAGCCTTCTGGTTCTTGAAGAAGCTGGCGGTGTCGTCGTTGTAAGTCTTCTCCTCAAGGAACGCATCGTCGTTACATGAAACGGCAAGGACAAGCGCTAGAAGAATGAATATATATTTTTTCATATCTATCGAATATTATATTATTGGAAGAATCTTATTTCGAGAAGGTAAGGTTGACACCGAAAGTGACCGTCTTATAGGCACCGTTGCTGCCGAAGCGGCTTGAACTGGCACCTGCTGCGATGGTACCACCGGTTTCAGGATCGATACCTGACCAGTTCGAGATAGTGAGAAGGTCTGTGGCGGCTACATAGCAACGGAGGTTGCTGATACCGGAACGCTTGATGATCTGTGCGGGGACCGTGTATGAGAATACAAGATCCTTGAGCTTGAGGTACGTACGGCTGTTCCAGAACTGATAGCCAAGACTGTTGGTGTAGCCATAGCGAGGATAAACGTCTGAGGGGTTCTCCTTGGTCCAAGGCTTGATGCGTGCCATCTGTGCTCCGCCGCCCATGTTGGTTCCGAAAGCATAAGGGTCAAGCCAGATGAAATGGGTCTTGTCACCCTGAGCCCAACGGAAGTTGAAATACAGGCTGAAATTCTTCCAAGCCAATGTGTTGGCGAAGTTAACAGTGAAGAGAGGATCCGAGGATCCGAGGTACTGGTAGTCATCAGCGTCGATGTCGCCGTCACCATCGTAGTCCTCGAATTTGAGGTCTCCGGGCTTGGCGTCGGGTTGTACCTTGTGGGCATCGATTTCAGCCTGGTCCTTGAAGATACCGAGCTTCTTCAAGTCATAGGCAGCTCCGAGAGGTTTGCCGACAAGCAAGGTGTAGTTGGCCTCACGGCCATAGGTTACAGCATTTGCGACATCGTCAGCCTCATTACCATTATAGTCGGGACCGAAGAGGGAGACAAGTTTGTTGGTATTGGAGTCGAACACAAGGTTGCTTTCCCAACGGAAGGTATCAGCGCCATTGCCGTTGATGTTCACAGTGTTGAGGACGACCTCGACACCCTTGTTAGTGACCTTTCCAACGTTGTCGTCGACATCATTAAAACCGGAGAGGTAGGGAGCGGAACGTGCTACCAGCATGTTGGTGGTCTGGCCGGTATACACATCGATGCTACCATTGACACGGCTCTGGAGCATCGAGAAGTCGAGACCGAGGTTTGCCTTCTCTACGGTTGCCCAGGTCAGGTTCCTGTTAGGCAGGTTGGTGAGAGTCATACCAAGGGTGCTCACGTCACCGAGCCAGGTCATGGTGATAGCTCCACTGTTGGAAGTGTCATTCTTGCCCATGGTAGCCTGGGTGGCACCTGCAGAGATATTGCGGGAACCGTTCTGACCCCATGATAGACGAAGCTTCAGGAAGTCGAAGACGTCCAGGTCCTTGATGAAGTCCTCATTGGAGAGAACCCATGCGGCGGAAGCCCCGTAGAAGTTACCCCACTTATGACCGACTGCGAAAGCGGAGAAACCGTCACGGCGGAAGTTACCGGTGAGGTAGTACTTGTTGGCCCAGTTGTAGTTGACGCGGGCGAGATAACCGACGGCCTGGGTTTGGGTACGGTTGCGATAAGTACCTGTGACCGAGTTGGCGGTCTCGATATTATAGACACCCAGGGTGGTGGGAGTGGGGTAACCTGCGAAGTTCGCTCCCAGCGAGTTGCTGTTGGTAGCCTCACGGGTATAACCCAAGGTAACGTCGAAATGATGCTGGGCAATATCCTTAGCGTAGGTAAGGATCTGGTCGATGTTCCAAGCAGCATAGTTTGAAGAAGAAATGCTACCGGTCACGTTGCCAATGTAACGGCTGGGATCCTGCATCTCGGATACAATTTCAGTATTGACCGACATTTCAGGATTGTTGTACACATCGGAGTAACCAGCATTGCGCTGACCCTGGAAGGTAACCTTGTAGCTAAGACCGGGGATGAACGGGAAATCGATCTGGGCATAGGCGACACCATTGAGGTTCATGCTCTTGCTCTGGCGGTCTGTGTAGGCGTAGGAGTCGTCAGAACCTGTACCGATGAACGGGCTGGTAGTCTTCTCGTCAGGAACGCTGTTGTACCAGTTTTCGAATCCTTCCTGGCGTGCATAGACATAGGAGAGAGGGGTGTACCACATAGCATAGCGAAGGTTGGCACTCTGTCCCCAGCTGTTGGACCACAGGTAGTTGGCCTTGGCTCCGATAGTCAGCCAGTCGGTGACATTGAAATCGATCTTGCCCATTGCTCCGGCTTTCTCGTAGTCGTCACCCTTGCGGATACCCTGCTGGCGGGTGTAGTCACCAGAAACGTAGTAGTTGACGCGGTCGGAACGTCCGCTGACAGAGAGGTCGTACTTCTGGCCGACACCCTTGCGGGAGATTTCATCGATCCAGTTGACCCACTTTCCGTCACCCCATGCTTCCAACTCACGAGTTGAGAGGAGGTTGTCATTGGCGGCCGCGTCAAGGCTTGAATAATTCCACTCTTTATTCTCGAAATTAGCATCTCCTGAACCTTTCTTGCTGTAGAAACGGTTCTTCAGGAAGGTCTCCTTGTCGGAAACCATCTTCGGCATGCGGCTCCAGTCGGAAATGCTGACGCTACCGTTGAAATTGACGACAGGAGCGGAGCTTGTTCCTTTCTTGGTAGTAATGATGATAACACCGTTGGCAGCACGGGATCCGTAGATAGCAGCTGCGGAAGCGTCCTTCAGGACGTCGATGCTCTCGATGTCAGCCGTGTTGATCGAGTTGATCGAACCGTAGGAGAGCACACCGTCGATGACGAGCAGAGGCTGGTTGACACTCTGGGCACTTGCGGACATGGAACCACCGGTAGGGATGGCGTTCTTACCACGGATGGTCATCGTAGCAGTGTTGTCACCGGCTGCACTTGTGGTAGGTGCATAGCTCAAACCAGCCACCTTGCTGGACAGAGCTGCGAGTGCGTTCGGGTTAGGGAGAGCCGCGATGTTCTTGTCATTGCCATAGTTGACTGTAGCAATGGCTCCGGACACGTCCTTCTTGCGGGCGGTACCGTAACCCACGACCACGACTTCATCAAGGAAGGCTGCATCGTCCCTCAGCTGGACGTTGATTGTCCGCTGTGATCCGACAGTGACTTCCTCAGAAGAATAACCGATGCTGGAGAAGACCAGAACGGAATTCTGCCCAACATTGTTCAGGCTCCAATTTCCGTTATAGTCCGTCATTGTGCCGTTTGTGGTGCCCTTTACGAGGACATTCACTCCGACAAGAGGTTCCCCAGACTGATCCGTGACCTTTCCGGACACGGAAGACTGGGCGAATGCCTGCACTCCTACGATTAGAAGCGCAAACAAAGCCGTAATGAAACGTTTACTCATAAACAGAAGAATTAAAATGGTTTAGAACTTCCTGATTGATTGTTAATTGACTTGTTTAGTAAAAAATGCTAAAAATTATGCGTGTCTCGTTAACATTAAAGTAAAACTAACCTAAAAAACCTTCGGACTATAAAGCATCCGAATAACGGGCAAATATAATAACAAAAGAAAAAAATACAAAATGGTGCCAACTATTTTATTATCAATGGCTTACCAAAAGAACAAATGAGGTAACTCATTGATAATGAGATACCATGGTAGAATTCCCTATATCTAAGTACCGTCATTTTCAGCCAATTGACACTCTTCGGCCAACGGGATTTCGCGTCATGAAACGGAGGTCAAATTTGAGCTCCCTGGGGTTTTACTAAACAAGTCATTTAATAAAATAATCCAACACTATTTTATTTCTAAAATCATTCTGTTTATGAGTAAACGTTTCATTACGGCTTTGCTCGTACTTCTATTTATGGGAGTGCAGGCATTCGCTCAGTCTTCCGTGTCCGGAAAGGTCACGGATCAGTCTGGGGAACCTCTTGTCGGAGTGAATGTCCTCGTAAAGGGCACCAC
>JAGCWD010000074.1 GCA_017962025.1 Bacteroidales bacterium | reverse complement strand
GAAATAAAGATCTACGCAAGCCTGACCCCCGCAAAAGCAGTAGGTGGGGATTTCTATGATTTCCTCATAAGGGATAATCGGCTGTACTTCTGCATCGGAGACGTCTCCGGAAAAGGAGTCCCAGCTGCCCTTGTCATGTCTATGCTAAGCACACAGTTCCGATCACTGTCCTCCACAGAGAACACTCCTGGACAGATTGTCTCAGCAATCAATGCATCTTCAGAAGGTCGTAACGATACTATGATGTTCGCTACACTCTTCGTCGGCATACTCGACTTGTCCACAGGTATTCTGTCATTCTGCAACGCAGGCCACAATGCACCGGTCGTTATAGGGAATTCCCCTCATTTCTTAAAAGTGGAACCTAACCTTCCTGTGGGAGTGGAATCCGGATGGAACTATAAAGGGCAGCACAAGCATCTCTCCCACGGTACTACCCTGCTGCTCTATACGGATGGTTTGACGGAAGCCGAGAACGAAGGTCATGACCAGTTTGGTGAGCAACGAGTCCTGGACGTACTGGCCGGAAATGGCATTGACAATCCTGAAACCACTGTCAAAGGATTGATTGATGCTGTCCATCATTTTGTTGGCAAGGCTGAGCAAAGCGACGATCTCACGATGCTTGCCATTCACTATCTTTGATCTAGCCGGCGATTTTTTTAAAATATCGCTTGCGATATAAAAATATTATTGTATATTTGCATCGTGAACGATATAAATATGCATTAAATAAAACTAAGATCATGGACAAACAGAAATCTATCGCGGCTCTTCAGGCCTATGCAACCGGCCTCGCCGCCCAGTCTCTCCAGCACAAAGTAGAAGGAAAGGTCTTCGCAGACCAGGGATTCACCAAACTCGGAGAAAAGTACGCAGAACACGCAGCAGAAGAAATGGGCTGGGTTGACCAGTTCATTGAGAGAATCCTCGACCTCGGTGGAACTCCTAAGGTGGAAGCTGCTCCTGCAATGCCCGTAACTGCTGATCCCGTCGAATACATCAAGGCCGATCTTGCCGTCTCTCACGAACAAGTCCCTATCCTCCAGCAGTTGGTTCTTTCACTTCAGGATGATTTCAAGACTTATGACATCCTCAGGGCTTATGCCCTCGACGAGGAAGAGGATATGTTCTGGAGCGAAACACAACTCGATCTCATTGAAAAGATCGGACTTCAGAACTGGTTGGTAAAACAACTTTAATACTGCCATGGGAAAGATTTACGATTTCAAGACCCTGAGCAACAAGGGTACGGAAGTGGATTTCGCCCAGTACGAAGGCAAAGTCCTGATGATTGTCAACACTGCATCAAAATGCTGTTTCACTCCCCAATACGATGGTCTGGAGGCTCTTTACCAGAAATACAAGGACAAGGGACTGGTCATAATTGGATTCCCTTGCGACCAGTTTGCCGGTCAGGAACCTGGCTCAAACGATGAGATCGCAGAGTTCTGCCGTCTCAACCATGGTGTCACATTCCCTCTGATGGCGAAGACTGATGTCAACGGTGCAAATGCAGAACCTATTTTCGAGTACCTGAAGTCCCAGGCTCCCACAGAGGAGTACAAAGGCCTTAAGGCCAAAGCCACCAGGACCATGCTCAAGGGTATCAGCAAGAGCGTGGAAAAGGACAGCGACATCCTTTGGAACTTCACCAAGTTCCTCGTAAACCGCGATGGTTCCATCGTCAAGAGATACGCACCTACCACGACTCCCGAAGATATTGAGAAAGATATCGAAGGAATGTTATGATCGATGAGGAATTAAAGCTGGACAACCAGCTCTGTTTCCGGCTCTATACCGCCTCGCGCCTTCTCACACAGGCCTACCATCCGCTATTGTCGGATCACGGGCTCACCTATCCTCAGTACCTGGTACTGCTGGTCCTGTGGGAGAAGGATGCGCAGCCGGTAAATGACATCGCCAAACGTCTCTATTTGGAGACCAACACTGTCACTCCTTTGCTTCAACGTATGGAGAAGGAAGGAATCATAATCCGTAACAAAGGAGAAAAAGATGCCCGCCAGATGATCATATCCCTGACCAGGAAAGGCAAGGAACTCCGTAAAAAGTTGGCGGATGTCCCTTCTATCGTCGGAAACGCGGTCATTTGTGAAAGCGTCACTAAAGAAACAGCGCCGGAACTGTTCCGGATGCTGGACGATATCATTTTGAAACTAAGCAATCCTTAGGTAACCCATACATATCATGAAACGCTTCCTGCTTTTTGTTGCTATCGCCTCCTTGGCGGCAGCCTGCAAGTCACCTGAAATTACCAAGACAGTCGTCTTTGCCGAAGACAGTGACAATTGTCATTTCTATCGCATTCCTGCAATGGCCCTGGATTCCCAGGACAACGTAATCGCCGTTGCTGACCGCCGCTATGAATCCCTCGCCGATCTCGGTTATCGCAAGACCAGCATAGATGTCAGTACACGCCGAAGTACTGACGGAGGACGCACATGGAGTTCACAGAGTTTCATCGCACGTGGCGATACCTCGAAAGTAACGGGATTCGGCTTCGGTGATGCTTCCCTGACCCGCACGAAGAGTGGAAGGCTCATCTGTCTAATGGCGTGTGGGAATGGCCCCAAAGGATTCCGCAGAGGCCTTAAGGAGGCAGCTCTCAGTTCCAGCGATGACGGAGGGATAACATGGAGCGAAGTTCGTGTCATACCATTCCCGGATAACATTCACAGCGCTTTTGTAGCATCCGGCAAAGGCATTGTCGACAAAGATGGAGACATCCTTCTCTCCGCCTGCGTCCTGGATAGGGACTACCCCGATCCCATGCCTGTTCCCTGGCCTATCGATGCACACTTGTTCTATTCAAAGGACGAGGGTCAGACCTGGACTCTCCAGGATGAGGCAGCATTCAAGCTAGGAGATGAAGCTAAACTGGTTTCGTTGCCCGACGGGCGCCTCCTCATAAGTTCCAGGGTTGGACAATATGGACCTCGAGGCATTAACACTGCCATAAAGGGAAATGATGGAATCTATCACTGGGGTGAACAAGGTGTTGCAGAAACCCTGCTTGCAAATCCATGCAATGGTGACATAATCCTCTGGCGGAATGGCCTGCTCCTTCACTCCTTCATCAAGGACAGTAAAGAGCGCAAAGGTTTGACATTGGCAGTGAGCAGTGACAATGGGCAAACCTGGAAAGACATTATGACTTTGCAGGAGGGCTACGCAGCCTACTCCACCATGGTCGTTTTCAAGAACGGCGACCTCGGTGTTCTATACGAAGATGGCAGCAATTCCCCTGACGGAGGCTACGACATTGTATTCTTGCGTGTCCCCCGCAAACTCATCAAAGATTCGATATAATCGGCTACTGGGAATATACGCCTATCTCAGCTATAGAGAGATTCCCGGGAGATGAGAACCACACTCTGACCGTTTCGGCCCTAACTGGGTCGAATTTGCTGATGTGTACACGAATTCGGGAGGAAGGATCGACTTCCTGACGGTCGACCACCTTCCATGAGCCATCTAAAAAGGCTTCAACGGTAAAGCCGGTCAAACTGCTGCCTTTGCCTTCAGAAATCACCACCATATTGATTTCTGTGTCATTGTCCAAGTCCACTCTCCACCAAGGCAACTTAACTTCAGGACTTGAAACCCAGTTTGTTCTGAAATTGTCATCGTTGGCGAAATCCATAAGGTTCATATCATCTGACCAAGACGAATCGCAGCTCCGTCCAATCGCAAGATTGACACCGGTTATGGGTTCAGGGGCCTCGGGAACATCGACAATATGACCGGTGTTGCTCCAGATCCTGCCGATTCGCGCCATAGCTTCTACGGCATTCGGATCTATAAGGCCATCACGATTGGGAGCGGCATTGAGAATATAGGTGCAATAGGCATTGTTATAGGGAATGATATTCTCCTTGACAATCATGTCGACATCCTTGAGTTCGTCCGTCGGGAATGATTCTTTCCAGAACCATGTCCTTTGAAGAGGATAGCAAGCCATCGAGGGAAGTTTGTTATCATCTGCAGATATCTTCTCCCCTGCACCCTGCTCATAACAACTGATATCGGAATAGAACAACGCATCCTTGGGATATTTGGAGCCATTGAGGTCCATCACCAGACAATTCGGCTGGAGACTTTTTACAAATGAATATATTTCCGGGAATGAAATATCGGAGTAGGAGATTCTTCCCCAAGGAGCATCCCAACCATCGAACATAATCGTATTGACCTGACCGTAACAAGTCAATAGTTCCCTCAGCTGGGCTTTTATGAAATCAGTCTTCTCCTGAGTGAAAGGAAGTGTGTGACGGATCCTGTGATGGGTGTCCAGGATAGAGAAATGGAACATTACCTGCATCCCGGCCTCATGCAGAGCGGAGGTCAATTCTTTCAGGACATCCCTTCCAAGGGGCGTATTCATAACATTGTAATCGGTGGTGGAAGTATTCCACATGCAGAAACCGGCATGATGCTTTACGCTGACGCATATGAATTTGCATCCTGCGCTCTTTGCGGTATTCACCCATTGACGGGTGTCAAGCCGCGTTGGATTAAACACTCCGGCGTCCAGTTCAGGGTCAGTCCAGTCTGCGTTCTGGAAGGTGGGGAGGCCGAAGTGGACGAACATGCCGAAACGAAGGTCCACGAATTCCTGCTGCAGTTGGTGAAGGCTTTTATCCTGTGCGGCAAGGGCAAGGGGCAACGCTGCAAATAAGATTAACGTAGCAAGGTACTTTCTCATAGCCGTGAATTTACTTACATACAAATATAATTAAACCACACGGTTTTTTTATATTTGTGTATGTTGAAGAATAATGAACATAAAGTCAGAAAACCTGCTGTCGCCGGTTCTTTCTACCCTTCTTCAGCGAAGGAGATCAAATCTATGCTGGGAGAGTGGCTAAGCCCTTCAGGCAAAGGCTCTTCAGCTCCTCAAGCAATAATAGTCCCACATGCCGGCTATGTTTTCAGCGGCGAAGTGGCTGCTTCCGCCTATAACCGCATCCCTCTCGACCACCCATACAGAAGGGTATTCCTTATCGGGCCCAGCCACAGGGTAGGGTTTGCCGGAGCAAGTGTGGACACTTTGTATTCAGCTGCAGAAACTCCTTTGGGTAGGGTTCAAATTGATATTCCATTGGGAGAGAAACTTATCAAGGCTGGTGAAGGAGTCTTCACATGCAGGAAAGACGCACACGAGACGGAGCATTGCCTCGAAGTACAACTGCCATTCATTCAGATGGTCTTCAAAGATGTTCCTCCTATAGTACCAATTGTAATAGGGACCGAACGTCTGGCGGTTCTAAAGAGAATTGCCGAAGTCCTGGAACCGTATTTCTCATCGGACAATCTGTTCATAATAAGCTCAGATTTCTCCCACTATCCTTCATATGAGGATGCAAAAGCATCCGATCTCTACCTTGCGGAAACCATATCCTCAGGAGGCCTGGAAGAGTTCCTGAAAGCCATCTCACAAATAAGCAAGCGCAGCTATCCCGGACAAGGAACTGCAGCCTGCGGGGCTTCAGCCATCGCGGTCCTGCTGTCAATGATGGACGCCCAGGAAAGGGACTGCTTTTCAACCGATCATGTTATGTACCGTAACTCCGGAGATTCTCTGTACGGTGACAAAGTCAGGGTCGTTGGTTACAATTCAATAGTTATCTACAGGTCAATGGAAGACGATCATCTCTTCAACTTTACTCAAGAAGAAAAAGAAAGAATGATTGCTACGGCACATTCAGCGATATATTCATCTCTCGGCCTTGAATATGACGGAGAAGACTCTCCTGTAGGAATCCTTAAGGAGAAAGGTTTCGGGGTGTTCGTCACACTCTATCTCAACGGCCGTCTCAGAGGTTGCATCGGCAGGTTTTCATCTCCCTCGAGCCTTCACTCAACTATCAGGGAGATGGCAATCAGTGCCGCATTCTCTGACCCGCGCTTCACTCCCCTTTCCGCCAGGGAAGCATCTAAAGTAGAAATCGAAGTGTCCGTTCTATCTCCTTTAAAGAAAATCGAATCCATCGATGAGTTCAAGTTGGGAAGAGATGGAATCTATATGATAAAAGATTACCATCACGGTACGTTCCTTCCCCAGGTTGCCGAGGAAACTGGCTGGGACACTGAAGAGTTCCTTGGACACTGTGCCCAGGACAAGGCAGGAATCGGATACGAGGGATGGAATGATGCCGATCTTTATACTTATCAGACCGAAGTTGTAAAGGAATCAGAACTCTCAGGAAACTAATTTGAAATGAAAGAGGCCAGGTTCTACATAGCTTCTGAAGATGGTGTTCAATGCCTTCTCTGCCCCCATCATTGCAGGATCAAGGAAGGAGGAAGAGGTATTTGCCGCAGTCGTGAATGCCATGACGGGAAGTTGTCAGCACTTTCTTATGGGAAACCTTGTGCACTCGCTATCGACCCTGTTGAAAAGAAGCCTCTCAATCAGTTCATGCCAGGGACTTTCTGTCTCTCATTGAGTTGTACCGGATGCAATCTTTCATGCCGATGGTGCCAGAACAGTTCAATATCCCAGGCCTCCCCGGAAGAAACAGAATCCACCATTCTATCCCCAGCCGAAGTCGTGGATTTATGCCTGAATAAAGGACTGCCGTCAATTGCCTACACCTACACCGAGCCGTTCACCTGGTGGGAATACATGTACGACATCGCTGTTTTGGCACACGACAAGGGCATTAAGAACATCCTCGTGTCAGCCGGATATGTGGAAGCCGATCCACTAAGGGATATGCTACCGTACATCGACGCCGCCAATATCGACATAAAGGCCATGGACGATTCCTTCTACCGCAAATACTGTGGTGCCTCCCTGGAACCGGTACTGGAGAACATTCTGTCCATGAAGAATGCCGGTGTCCATCTGGAATTGACGAATCTGCTTGTCACAGGACTGAATGATTCTGATGAACAAATTGGCAGACTCTGCAGATGGATGGTCGATAATTGTCTCCAGGAAGTGCCGCTGCATTTCAGCAGATTCTTTCCGATGTACAGATGGAAGGAATCCGAACCGACACCTAAGAAGACGCTTCTCAGAGCCAAGGAGACAGCGCTGAATTCAGGAATCAAGAATGTATATTTAGGAAATATCTGATGAAACGGGCTCATAGGCATAGTTTGGTTTATGTTGCTGGCATCCTGCTTACCCTATTGGTAACTAATCATGGTGTCTATGCCAGGACGATCCAGGTACGACGAGTTTCCCAATTGCAGAAAGCTGTTGATGGATCTTTGAGTGGAGATACCTTAGTGCTCCGCAAAGGGGTGTACCGGTTGAAAGAAACATTGGTTATAAAGGGAAAGACCGACCTGGTAATCAAGAGTGATGGAGCCTGTCTGAGTGGCGGAGTACGGATTCCACTCCGACGTCTTCGCCGAGCCCGTGGCTTCGATAAGGCCGTACGTCAACTTGACCTTAAGCGTTACCCGTTAGGAAAAATAGTTCCAAAAGGAGACCCACATCTCACAGGACCTTCATGGTCCGAACCATATGCCGATGGGGTACCGATGCGGCTGAGTGAGTGGCCAGATGACTCCCCTCTCCCCCTAGACTCAGTGATTACTCCCGGCAGGGGCTACATCCGTCCGGCAGAAGGAGATGGATATGGCGTAATCGCCTTCAAGGAAAACCGACCGCTGGAATGGCAACATCCGGAGATGGGATGGCTTTGGGGCTGTTTCCGGTTCGGCTGGACCAGTGAACTGGTCCCCATCAAACACTTAGGACCTGATAAGACCATCGAGGCCGGAAGCCTCACCAATTACGGTTTCGGGCATAATCCCGGTGAGCATTTCCAGCGATGGAAAGTCCTGAATATACCAGAAGAAGTGACCCTTCCTGGAGAGTATTCCCTGGATGCCATGGGAAAGCGCAGCTGGCTAATTCTCCCACGTGGCACAAAGAAGTTGGAAATGAGCATAATGACTGACGTTCTCCTGCAACTCGAAGACTGTGAAAACGTAGTCGTCTCAGGAATTGAGTTCTTCTGCTCACGCGGAGATGCGATAGCAATCCTGGGATGTCGCAAGTCAAGGGTGGAGAATTGTGCTATCCATGGTATGGGACACGTAGCTGCAAGCATTGACGGAGCAAGCCGTTCCTGTGGACTCTCCCGCTGTGATCTTTACGATCTAGGAGCAGGCGCTGTGGAACTTGGAGGAGGAGACCGGAAGAATATTGTTCGCGGCGATAATTACGTAGAATACTGCCGCATCCATGATTTCAACCGGATTGAAATGCAGTACAGGGTCGGTGTCGTGATGAGTGGCCTTGGAAACCGCATCTCAGGATGCGAGTTCTACAATTCGGCCACGATGGCAATCCTGATGCTTGGCAATGACCAGACGGTCGAGTATAATAACGTCCATCATGTCTGCATGGACATCGAAGACAATGGTGCGCTCTACCATGGGCGGAATCCGGCTCAGCGTGGAAGTGTGATCCGATGGAATTACTTCCACGACATCGAAGTTCCTTTCAATGTCCGCGCCCTTTACCATGACGACGGATCCGGGGCGGTTGAAGTGTACGGAAACATATTCCAAAACATCACCTCACCGCCAGTGCAAATCGGAGGTGGAAGCGACATCCACTACCACGATAACATATTCATGGATCTTCCTTGTGCCGCGATCAAGACAGACGGACGGTTGAAGACCTGGGGTGCAGACAGGCTCATGGCCCACCGTGATTCCGTCGCCATCGTTGACGGACCTGCCTTCAGGGCACACTACCCTGAATTCGCCTCATACTATGAAGGAGACCCGGCTGAGCCTCAACGAAACGAGGTCATCCGTAATGTGTTCTACAATGTCAAATGGGCATTCGAGAAAGTTGTCTGGAGTGACCACATCTACAATGACGACATTTCCGGAACTGCAAATTTCATCTCAAACATGAGTGACAACTGGAAAACCGATGAGAACCCCGGGTTCCGGGATCCCTCAAACCCTCTTGCCGGATTCATGGAGCAACCAGCACTTCTGAGGGCCATCCCAAGTTTCAAGCTCCCTGACCTGTCCCTCATTCCATCTACTACCGAGGTTGATGCAACCTCAGGCACAAGCTTCTCCGGACGCGTCAACGGCGTTTCAGACGAACTGCACACCCCTGCCGGATTACAATGAATATGAGAATCATACACTGTCTTTTGATGATGGCAGCACTTTCAGCCGCCTGCCAGCCTGTTAAATATGCCGACAAATATGGTTTCCTACCCGAGAATGACGCTCAGGCGAATTCAGAGGCATTTCAAAAATGTCTGGATGGAGGAGGAAAGATCCGCGTACGGAAGGCAGGGACATATTCTATCAGCAGAACATTGATTCTGGATTCGGAAACAGACTTGTCATTCTCGAGCGGTGTGGTCCTTAGCAAAGCCATAGGGCCCGACAGCCTGAGTGCGAGGTTTACCTTCATAAACCGTGGAGCCTTCAACAGGGAGTATGATGAAGATATCCGTATCGACGGGCTTCACCTACGCTGCAACGGTCTGGACAGCCGTTCAGGGAATGAATTGGACCTGCCTACCATTGTGGGTCTTTCTTCCCAAATGGCTTTTTTCTATGTAAAGAACTTGAACATCAACAACTTCACCCTGCTTGACCTTCCACCTCACGACTTTGCCATCCAGATATGCACATTCGAAAACGCAACGGTTGAGAACGTACACATCGAGGGTATGAAGGATGCGGTACATTTCGGTCCTGGAAGGGGGTTCGCAGTCAAACACGGGATCTTCAAGACGTACGACGACCCGATTGCCCTCAATGCACATGATTACACGACATCCAACCCGGAACTCGGCTGGATTGAGGACGGCCTCATCGAAGATTGCATTGACCTGGATGACCCGGAGAACGGCACAACCGGGTTTTTCGCAAGAATCCTTGCAGGAGGCTGGCGCGACTGGGAGGAAGGTATGGATATCCAGTCTTCGGGAGATGCAGTAGTCAGCGAAGGACGGATCTACCGAAGCAACGGCCCAAAGGTAAAGGTGAATTACACTTCGACTTATAGACCGGACCATTTGGAAGGGACTGTCACCTACCCTGACGAAATCATCTGGACGATGTCCCAGGACAATAACATCTGCCATAGCTGCGGAGTACGCAATGTTGTCTTCCGGGACATACGGTTGCAGAAAAAGCGCAATGTGGCACTTTGCCTGCATTTTGACCATGACCAGTATTCCCGCAGCTACTATCCATACGCTGAAATACCCGTCCAAAGCAACATTGTCTTCGAACGGGTCTCTGTGGAAAATGAAATCCCAGTACTTATCCAGAGCCGTACTCCGGTTGACAGCATCATTCTCAGGGACTCAAGGATAGGGAATAGCCGAATCCGCCTTCTAAATGCCATAGACGCCCCAGGAATGGAATACGACACGACGCTTGTCAGGTTGGAACGGGTAGAATGTGATAATCCAGACTCAATCGTGTATTCTCCGGGACGTCCGTTCCGTATCAGTCGTGATTCAGCCAGTTATTAGTGCTCGTTTTCTAAACGGTACCAAATACCATAAATAACTCTTCTCATTGGGGACTCTGGGAATTCCTGAATCTGGTCCACTCTTCCTGGATATCTGCGTCATGATTCCCATGGAAGAATTCCGCATTGCATTCCTCTTTGAACGGAGTCCAGTTTCCGCAAATGTTTCCGTCAAGGGCTATGACAGGCTGGAATATACCGCTGTTGTTATGTGCCCTGTGACTATGCTCCTGAGGCAGGACAATATCGCGACTTTTATAGCTGATGAGATATTCATCGTAAGGCGGGATGAACAGATATCTTCCTTTACGAAACCCACGAGTCCTGCAATCATCCGTAAGATAATACTCTCGACCGGCTATGATCTCCTTATGCATAGAAGCGCCCAAAAGATCGATTCCTCTGCGGCAGTCGCTGATATTAAGCCCTGACCACCAGACAAAGTCCTCCAGGGATGCTGGCTGACGGCTCCGGAAATACTTCCTTGTAAGCATAAGCAAGGCCTCGTCACGATCTGTATCGATCCTGGCAGAGACTTTGTTTTCAGTCAGGGAATATGTAGCCTTCATGGGCAGGAGATCGCCACTGCAAAGTATTCCGGAAATCTCCGAAAGGCGGATATGGTACGAGAGCCTGTGCTCATCCATCATTATCCCCTTTTTCGCCAATGATTGAACGAAGTCCTCCTTAGTAGCACTCCCCTTCTCGTCAGCAGTACAAGCAAGGATTTCACGGATCTTGACAATTTCATCATCCGGGATGCTGATTTTGTTGCTGTGCATCCAACCTTTTGTCACAGCCAATGCCTTTGGGGAGCATAAACCTAGCAATGGCCAGTAATCTTCTGCGGATACCAGCTGCCATGTGCCGCGCATAAGATGCAGCCTCACTATCCTGCCACTGTCAAAAGCCTTCTTGAAGGCCTTTGCTGATGGCCTGCGCGTACGCATTGCAACAGCCCATCTCATCAGGCGGTATTCCTGGGCCTGGACGGCTCCCATATAACCCACGACCTCAGCCGGATCGCTGAACTGAGGACAGATGAGTTGCTGGTTTAGAAGTCGAATGGCTACAGGATTCATATTCAGACTGCTGTTTTCAAGAATCCTTTACGCTCCTCTTCCGGGAATTTCTCGATGGCGTAGCGGAGCATCGTACGGGGCATGGTTCTGCACCGTGGTTCCAGAAAGGCGACAAGGGCAGGTTTGTCGCGCTTGCCTGCCTCTCTCAAGAGCCAGCCCACAGCCTTATGAATCAGGTCGTGAGGGTGATGAAGAAGGATATCGGCTATGGCGAAGGTGTCCTCCAGCTGCCCTTTCCTGATGAAAGTCATCGTACTGACGATACCTATCCGCTGCTCCCATATATTCTTACCATCTCGTGCAAGTTGGTATAAAACAGCACGGTCTTTGTCCAGCAGCCACTCTCCAAGCAAAGGATAGCACGACAGGTCCACCAGATCCCAGTTATTGATACCGTCAGTGTGAGACAGATAAAAATCGATGCATCGTTTCTGCTGTCCAGGGTCCTTCTTGGAATGTGAGAATATCTGGACCAAAGCCAACAAGCCGGCCAGCCTTACCTCGTGATATTCACTTGAGAGACATTCTTCGAGTTCAGGGAATCCAACCTGATCCCAACACTCTTTCACGACCTGCCTTGTAACCGGCACCTTTAATCCCAGAAACCTGTCCCCTTCTCCATATTCACCGGGGCCGGTCTTGAAAAAGCGTGAAAGACCAGGGACCTCTGAGGGATCAGCATGTGAAAGGATAGCATTAATAAGAGGGTTCATCAATTATAACGATCTTCTTTTCATAACGCGAATATACAAACAATTAATTACCTTTGCGACACATGGATCCCCACAAGCATGAAACTCCAACTCCATAAGAAATCCTTTGAGGAACTCACTGCTGATGAACTGTACGAACTGTTGAGGATTCGCAGTGATGTTTTCGTAGTTGAACAGAACTGTGTCTATCAAGACCTTGACAACGATGACCAGAACGCCATACACCTATGGCTTACTGAAGGAGGCAAAACCGTAGCTCTTTGCAGGGTCTGTCCCGCCGGAACCCACATGGAGAGGGTCTCCATCGGCCGGGTCATCACTACAGTCAGAGGCAAAGGATATGGCAAACAGATAATGCTTGCTGGCATTGAAACAGCCAAGGAGTGCTTCAATGCCAGCGAAATAGAAATCGAGGCCCAGGAATATGCGAAGGGATTCTACGAGATGGTGGGCTTCCGACAGTCGTCAGATCCTTTCATCCTGGACGGCATCCCACATATCAGGATGATATATCGATAACCCGCAGTTACCTGAGTACTTGGGTGAAAACAGGCTCCTTCCCTTCTTCAACCAGTACATAGACCTTTATCGGGTTAGGCGTAGAAGCAGCCGTAAACAGATATTCAGTTCCGCCGGGTACCGGGCGGGAGGTGACTTCACTCGCTTTTGCCTGGATCATCGGATAATCTCCAACGGCGGCATCGAAGATTGCAGACTCTTCATCGGAAACCGGATGGGCGGCTGGGAAATCCTCCAACCTGGTGATTTCTCCATCAATGAACCCATTCTCCTTAAGGAACCTGTCGATTTCACTTGGAACAGCGTCCACACGGGCAGCCCTTACACCATATCCCGGAAGGATTTTCACATTGGGAAGTTTATCCTTCAAATCCTTGGTGCTGGAATCAAGTCCGCCACTGCCGAACGAACAGAATGGTACAACCTTCTTTCCGGAGAAATCCTGGGAGCTCAGGACAGTAGCAATCGGAGGGGCATAGGTTCCAAACCATATAGGATATCCGAGGAAAACGATATCGTAAGATTTGATATCCGATTTAATCGGCTGTATCTCAGGAAGGATACCTTCTTCCCGTTCCTTTCTACCTCGCTCAATGGTTGCCTGATAGTCACCATCATAAGGGACTACAGGTACAATTGCTTCAATGTCAGCACACAAGCGGTTGCTAATCTCTTTTGCAACAGTCTTAGTGGATGAGTTCTGTGAATAATATAACACGAGGACTTTGGGACTCGAGTTATCAGGGTTCGACATTTCAATAGCCTTGCTGATGTTCTTGAATGAAACCGCGCAGTCTTCAAGCATGTTCCGGGAACCAAACTGCTCGACAGTAAGCCAGCCGCTGTAACCGTTCTTTACCAGAGTCCGGATAACTGACCCGATAGGAATGCAACCGGTACCTATGGGAACGCATGTCATGTCCGTGACAGATGCCCTATCCTTAAGATGGACATGTCCGACCTTATCCAGGAAATGCTCAAGCTGTTCCATAGAATCCTCTCCGGCAAACTGGAAGTTTCCAGAATCGAACACCAGTCCAAGGTCTTTGGCCACGGCAAAAAGTGAATCGAGTCTCTCCGCATTGAAGCAAAGTGAACGTGGGCTGTCATAATCTTCAACCATGATTGTGTAGCCACGCCCTTTGACCCTGGAGGCAAAGGCGGCAATCCTTTGCCTGGCAGCAGCGATATCTTTTGATGAAAATCCTTCCCTGGGCATCAGGCCTGTAACCAGAAGGAGACGGTCGTACCCATTCTCTTCCATGAAAGCCAAGGTCTTGTCTTCCAATTCGGTCTGGTCACCCTGCGAATAATCTATGTCGGTGATGGCGCAGGAATGGCCGAAGCCGAGACTGTCGAGGATCTTTATTTCTTCAGGTTTCTGGAAAACCCTTACATCAGCACCGGCAAAACCAATTTCCTTGATCTTGGCCGCCGCTTCAGCAAAAGGAATTCCATTCTGCCGGGCAACCGACTCGATATGGTCACAGAAGATTGAGATTTGCGGCAACTGTGGCTTTGCCTTCTTTTCGCCGCATCCAGACAAGAGTGGAATCAGCATGACCGCTAATGTGGCCAAAAATGCATATTGTCTCATAAATCAAGGTATTGGGGGTTACAAACGCTAATTTAATCATTTTTTATATATTTGCACATTTCAGTATTAACATGAGTCCGGAAACCGCCACCCTTATCGATCAGATAGATGTGACCCTGAACGCAGGAGGCATGAACACGATTAACATCGTGCTGGCCTTCGTAATGTTCGGAGTAGCCCTCGGCATCAAGCCTCACATCTTCGTCGAAGTGTTCAAGAAGCCGAAGTCAGTCCTTCTAGGGATGCTATGCCAACTTGTCCTGCTACCCATCTTTACCTTCCTTCTGGCATTGTGCCTCGGGAAATGGATCTCTCCTATGATGGGACTTGGCATGATACTGGTCGCGTCGTGCCCTGGTGGAAACATTTCCAATTTCATGTCCTCGCTTTCAAAGGCGAACATCGAGCTTTCCGTGTCTCTGACGGCGATCAGTACCGCCCTGGCGGTCTTCATGACGCCCACAAACTTTTTTATCTGGGGTAACCTGTATCTGCACACCTCACAAGTAGCTGCCGAGGTACCTACCCTTGTAATTCCCCTATGGGATGTTTTCAAGACCATATTCATACTGCTTGGTATTCCACTCACACTAGGCATCCTCTGCTCGCACTTCCTTCCCAAAGTATCTGCAGCATTGAAGAAGCCTTTCCAGTGGATTTCCATCCTGTTTTTCATAGCCATGGTGATCCTTTCCTTCACCGGAAACCTCGAAGCCTTCCTCAAATGTGTCAAATACATTTTTGTTGTAGTCCTGATCCATAACCTGCTGGCACTTGGGATTGGATTCGGGATGGGATCAGCATTCAAGGTTCCCAACCCTGACAGAAGGACCCTTACTATTGAGACCGGCATCCAGAATTCCGGGCTGGGTCTGGCATTGATGCTCGGTACTTCCATTTTCACCGGATTCCCTCCTCATGGAGGAATGTTGGTCATTACCGCCTGGTGGGGTATCTGGCATATTATCTCGGGACTGACTGTCGCTACTATCTTCAACCTCCGGGACAAGCATCTCAACCGATAGCATGAGGAAACCTTACGAAAAGGATTGGAGATACTCCTGGGCAAGATTATGGTGCGACGATGCCACCAGAAGCTTGTTCAGTCATATTTCCTCCGAAGGTAAGGAAAACATACCCACCGACGGTGCCGTCATTTTTGCTCCCAACCACTGCAACACCCTTATGGATGCCCTGGTCATCCTTCAGGATTGGAGAGAAGCAACGCTGTACGGTGCTAGGGCTGACATCTTCAGAAAACCTGCGGTCAACAGAATCCTTAGGTTCCTGAAAATACTTCCACTCCCCCGTGTCAGGGATGGGGCACAGGCAGTGCTGAATAACTACAAGACCATGGAAGAAGTCGTAGAGTGCATGGACAACGGAATGAAGTATTGCATGTTCTGCGAAGGTACCCATCGTCCCAAACATTCACTCCTTCCGTTGAAAAAAGGAATTGTACGTACCTCGCTGTTGGCAAATGAACGCTTCGGAAGCAGGAAGCCGGTCTATATTGTCCCCGTAGGCCTTGAATATCAGGATTATTTCAGGATCAGGACTCCAATGTCCATCCACTATGGTAAGGCGATCAACGTAACAGAATTCATATCTTCCAATCCAGGAATGAAGGAAGGGAAGATCTACCGGTCGCTTCTCGGCATTCTCAGGCAAAGGATATCCTCCCTCTTTACCTGCCTTCCCGACGACGAGACTTACACCGGCAGATGGATGCTCACCAAAATGGCAGGGCCTGACTTTGCCATGGCCGCAGGAGATGACCTGATCAGCAAAGCTGAAGGATTCGAGAACCAACGCAAGGAAGCCCGACTGTCTTCATGGTCTTTCGGACACAGATGGCCTGGCTTGAGGATCGTTGGGAAGTGTTTATTAGGATTGGTACTCCTGCCACTGTTCCTTTTTGCTGCAATCACGGCTTCGCCGATGTGGATCCTTTCCACTTGCATCTCAAAAAAGATCAGGGACAAGGCGTTCGTACGTACAGCCCATTTCGGAGTCAAGTTCGCATTGATGCCCTTGCTTCTTGTCATCTGGGGGATTGTGTTCTTCCTTTGTCTCCCGATCAAAGCGGCAATTGTGGCATTAATCCTTTTCCTGGGATCATACACTGTATTCTATGAAACCGTTGAGCATGGCCGCATCCTTCTTTCGGATATCCGCCTGTTCTTCGGACACAGTGACCTCAAGGAGTTTTATTCGCAAATACATGATCATATAATAAACTGATATGAAAAGAACACTATTAGCAACTGCATTGGTTTTAAGTTGCACTCTATCTTCATATGCCCAGGAGGTAACAAAGACAGGGTTGAACTTCGGCCCGCTCCCTGCCATCGGATATTCTTCCGACCTTGGCTGGCATTATGGTGCCCTATCAGATATCTACTGGTATGGTGATGGCTCCACTTATCCAGAATACGTTTGGAAAGCTAATGTAGAGGTGTCCCGCTACTCAAAGGGGAATACTGTGCTTCACAGTTTCTTTGACAGCAAATATCTTATTCCCGGCCTGCGCGTCTCTGCTTCTGTTTCTTTTTTTGGCAACAACACCTATTCCTTCTATGGATTCAACGGTGCATCTTCACTATACATACCAGAATTGGACAGGATCACAGATGACGGACTGGGCTTCTTCATTATGAAGCGTGACATCTTCCGCATCATGACTTGCCTGCAGGGTAATTTCGGCGATAGCAATTGGGGCTGGGCAGGAGGAATAACCTTCTGGAAGATGACCACAGGCCATGCCAGAAACAAGGGTCTCACCGACGGGACCACTTCTTTATACGATCTCTACGTGCAGAACGGAGTCATCCCTGAAGCAGAGAAGGACGGAGGCCAGCATCTGGAGTTCAAGGCCGGAGTGGTCTATGACAGCCGTGACCATGAAAACAATCCGACCCGCGGATCAAACCTTGAAGTTTACGCTTTTGGTTCCCCGGACATCATCTCCAAGCATGACAACAATTACCTCAAGTTAGCTGCACACTGGAAACAATTCTTCCCTCTCGTACAGGATCGCCTGACCTTAGGATACCATCTTGCCTACCAGGGGCTCATAGCCGGCAAGGCTCCCTTCTATCTTCTCCAGAACATCCAGTCACTCAATATGAAACAGGTTAACAACGAAGGCCTTGGATCAACTTGTACTGTCCGTGGTACGACTTCAAACCGACTCATGGGCGACAGTTACGCATGGTCGAATTTCGAGCTTCGCTGGAGTTTTGCCAAGTTCCGCTGGATCAACCAGAATTGGACCCTGGTGACCAATCCGTTCTTCGATGCCGGTATGATCATCAAGCCATACAACCTGGACGAACAGAAAGCAGCCGTTTCAAAGGTACACGGCAATATCCCCGGGACTGACTATGAACTCGCCAAGTTGATTTACACGGGAAACGCCGAAAAACTCCACATGGGTGCCGGTATCGGACTGCATGTTATCATGAACCAGAACTTCAACATAAACTTCGAGTTTGCGAAGTGTCTGGATCCGAACGACGGCAACATCGGTATCAACGTCGGCCTCAATTACATATTCTAGGAATAAACGAAGATAGGATAGATTCCGTTTCCTGCCAGAGAATAAGATCCATTTCCGGATCCAAGAATCTGGCAGGAATACTTTTACTGTGACTACCCACGAAATACCGGTCCTTTGCACTTGAAGACAGTGCATTAAGGGCAGGTTTCACTCCCTTATCCGGTGATTTGCAGAATGGTCTGAACAACCTGTCCGCCAAAGGATCGAACCAGCGGCCCATGGAAATCATATTGGAATTGACGATTCCCGGATCGGCAAGGTTGACACATATTCCAGGATACCGTCGCGAAAACTCCATGGAGAAACGGAGTAGGGCCTGTTTGGAACGGGCATATGTTCCCAGTTGTGAAAAGTCTTTCGGCTCCGGGCGGAGAGAATTCTCATCAACTGTGACGAAACGACAAGTCAACGAGACCATATTCACAATTCTGGCATCCTCTCGCATTCTTGGAACAAGTAGCCTTGTCAAGAGATATGGCCCGAAGTAATTGACTGCAAAAGTATTTTCAAGGCCGTCAGAAGTAATTGAATAGCTCCTGCTTATCGTTCCCGCGTTGTTAAACAGGGCATCTATCGGTTCTGTGCCAAGGTCATTCACAAACTCGCAAACAGAATCCATGGAGGAAAGATCCAGAAGCTTGATATCAATTTCAGCATCCGGCACCCTTACAAGGATACTGTCCCGAATGGTTCCTGCTTTTACGATATTACGGCATGCCATCACAATGGAATGCCCCTGACCTGCCAGCGCAAGGGTTGCAGCCGCACCCATGGAACCTGTAGCACCGGTAATTATGATCCTACCTCTCATATTCCATCCTAAGGTTATCTACCCATAAAGTGTTGCCGGGAGCCCCTGTAAAACCTCCCCTGCTGCCGGAGGAGATCTGGAGCACGGCATGGGTGCCGGGAGTATCGGGTGATGCCCAACCCTCCTCACGGATCGGGACACGTTTACCACGACTGTTTACTGCGTACAAAGTCTTCTCTCCCAAAATCAGGCCCATATAGGAACGATAACCCGGTTGTTTGCTTGCATCGCCGTAAATCACCGGAATCCGGTGGTTCTTTATCCACCCTGATGTACTCCTGCTGAGGCGTAATACCGCAGTACCAACGCGTTCCGCATGTATGTTGCCGTCGTTATCCTCCCATCGTCGCTGGAGAAGAAGCATGACCTGGCAGGGGTCTTCCCCGGGGAATTCAGTTTTACGGAAAGTGGTTCCCTTGACCAGTTTGCCAGTCGCAGGCAGGAAGGCCTTGTAATCGACTAGGAGTGCAGTAGGATGACCGGTGTAAGGAAGGCCCCAGTCCATATTGCCGTATGGATTCTTTACCCCCGTAATCGGCTCGAACATCTTTCCCCAGTAAAGGGAGCCGGTAGCAAGGACTTCAATCTCCACAAGTCCGGCCACCCGGCAAGAAGCAAACACAGTAGAAAGCTTTGCACAACGTCCGTCAGGACCGTTGTCAGGCTCGACCGAGAGGCTTGTCTTGGTCACTCCTGAAACCTTTGCATAAGCGTTTGAGGAGGCCCAAGGAGTCTTGGTATAATCATAAACCTTATTCCCTTCGATTACCTCATCGGGACCGGGCAGATACAATGTCTTCACCTCTCCACCAAGGATTGCGGATTCCTTTATATGACGTACCGTCCAGTGTTCGAAATCCCCGAAAGGAAGCTTTTCGACACGCTGGGCAGACAAAGGCAGGACGCATGCCAGAAGGACAAGGAGACTTATTTTAATCTTTTCCATATCTTGGCAATCAGAGGGTCCGGGATGGAGGCGATAAGAGGCGGTAGCCAGATATTCATGAATGCGGGACTAAGTACCCTGCGGCCACGGAAAAGGGCCTTGAGAGAGCGTCTGACAAGCCACTCCGGTTTCCGGATAAGACCTATTTTGACACCTAGATTAAGCAGTTTAGGGTCCAGTCTGTACAGAGGTGTGGCTATGGCTGCCGGGCAAACCGTAGTCATTTTCACACCATAAGGATCTAACTCATAGGAAAGGGAACGGCCGAAACTGCGGAGATATGCCTTTGTAGCTGAATAGACGGTTATTCCCGGAGCGGGAATCCTTGCTGCCATCGATGAGACATTGAGGATATAGCCAGTCCCCCGTTCTTTCATATCACTTCCGAACAGGATGCATAGCCTCGTTATGGTGGTGACATGAAGGTTTATCATGGCCTGGACCCGGTCCAGGTCTCCTACATTCAGTTCCTTGAAATAGAACATTCCGGCATCATTGACAAGGACATCCGGGACCAAACCTTCTCCAATGCACCACTGATGCAGTTCATCAGCAGCGTCTGCCTTCGAAAGATCCTGAAAACGAGTTTGGACTGTCACAGGGAATTCAGCCTCAAGCGTGGAAGCAGCTGCGGCCAAGTCATCCTCCTTGTTGCTGACAAGCAACAAGTCATAACCACGGGCGCCAAGCCCGCGGGCGAATTCAAGTCCCATTCCGGAACTTCCTCCTGTGATCAGTGCGACCATCTATTCTCAGCTTTTTCGATTTCCCTGCGCAAGGAGCGCGGAAGCTCACTCGCACAACGGTTACATTTCATCTCAAGGGTGTACATCCGGCCGATGCAGTAATTCGAATGCCGGCATTCGCTGCATTCAACTTCTCCGGTGCGTAGCTTGTTAACGAAACCGGTGTCACGGATGAGTGCCCTCGCCATCTGGACAGCTGCAAAACCTGATCCAAGAACCTCCTCAATAGAAGATCTTGAGACCATCCCTCCGACATAGATCAAAGGCAGGCTGACTGCCTCCCGGAACTGCTTTGCGTCTTCCAGGAAATAAGCATCCTTGTACGGAACTGTAGGGATTATCATTCGACCGAACAAACGCACCATTGCCTTTAGCCACCAGAACTTCCATGGATCCATGTAGTGCGCCAGGGTACGGAGCGGCATCGCCCCCCGCATGACTTCCATAGGTGCCTTGCTCACAAAACCTGCCGAAAGGATAATGGCATGAACACCCAGTTTCTCCAGTTCCTTGGCCACTTCAAGACACTCCTTCCTCTGCATGCCGCGCCTGAAACCATCATGCATGTTCATCTTGACAATCACTCCCATGTCATCTCCGGCCTCCTCCATCACCCTTCCGATGACCATCTTCATAAATCTCATCCTGTTCTCAAGAGAGCCGCCGAAACTGTCATGGCGATGGTTGGTGTAAGGGGAAAGGAACTGGCTGATGAGGTAGCCGTGACCGGCATGGATCTCAACACAGTCGAACCCAGCCCGACGTGCAAGGTCCACAGAACGACCGAAGTCATCAACAAGTGATCCAATTTCATCAACCCTGAGTTTAAGTACAAAGGTAGGAGAATATAGGTTGAAACCTCCCGAGGCTCCTACCGGCATGCAGCCACAGGTTGCACGGTGAGTCATGTTACCGCAGTGGCCCAACTGTATCGAGACCTTGGCTCCTTGTTCATGGACTGCATCCGTGATCTCCTTCAAGGCTGGAACGATCTCTTCCCTCATCCACAACTGACCGTCGAATGAGAGACCGCTCCGGTTAACCGATGCATATGCCAGAGTTGTCATCCCGACTCCACCCTGTGCCACCGCCACATGGTAATCCTTCAGGTCCTGGGAAGGCTTGTTTCCATATGCCATATTCTCAAATGCAGCGGAACGTATGATCCTGTTGCGCAAGGTCACAGGTCCGATACGTACCGGGGTGAAGATTGGAGAGTCTATCTGGGGCATATTATCAGAATATAAAGGGAATCATCCTCTTTGTCTTGCTCGTGTCGAGTTCGTCCGGGAACTCCCTGGAATACATGTCATAGATCCTGGAAGCCCGCGGAGCAAGATTGGCGAAAGTCCATAGTGCAAACACTGCTCCCGACCATGACCAGGTCAGAATGGCAAAGCCAACCCATTCTACGAATTCTCCGAAATAGTTGGCGCTGGTGACATATCTGAACATGCCTCCTTTGGGGAGATAATGAGCCGTGTCACCAGGCTGCCTCAAATTGCGGATTATTGAGTCAGAACCGATATTCACGAACATCCCGGCAAAGAATAACAGCGTACCCAGGATAAAAGGAAGACTTGAAAGCCAACTTGAAGGATAACGCTCAAGAGGTGACAGATAGAAAATCCAACCTCCCTGCATCAAAGCATTCAAGGTGTTGAATAAAGCTCCCATCAATATGATACTCAAAGGCATACGACTCCTGCCACGTATTTGTAGAGGGAATATGAAGGAGCGGTGGAAATAATGTAGCTCGAACAGGATCAGGAACACAAGCCTCACCGGATCGTTCCTCCTGTCGGAAAACCACCATAAGAGAAGCATGGCAATGAATACCGGTGCTTCCATAAGGATCCAGCCCAGGCGGTTACCTATGGACGGCCCCCACTTGGGCTGGTAGAATTTGCCGTAACCGGCGTCAACGTAAAACAGACATATGAACACCACGATGGCGAGCAGAGCCATCACGGCCAGGAATAGCTGGAAGGAATGCATCGCCATCCTTAATATACTATTCAAGGTCCAGAACGTAGACGCCCCTTGCTGGAATGTTGACCGGAGCCGTCAGATCGACGATCTGTCCAGTGACTGCATCCTTACCCTTCGAGTAGTCCTTGACAACCTCCTTGAACCTTCCCATGTTCACCTGTTTCTCCTCATCAGAGCCATTAAGCATCACGAGGACGGTGTTCCTGCCATCAGTACGGGCATAGACATAACACTTTGTCTGATTGTCCGGAGTGTAATGTATAAGCTTACCTTCTGTCACAGGTTTGGAGGTCCTTCGCCAGTTGAGAAGCTTGCTGGCAAAGTCCCAGCACTCATTCTGGAAAGCATCACGACCTTCCTTGGTAAATGCGTTTGCGGCATCCTCTTTCCAGCCGCCGGGGAAATCAGCCCGCAAGGCAGATCGTCCTGCCATCGCTATTTCTGTCCCATAATAAATCTGCGGGATGCCTCGGGTAGTCAGCAGGAATGCAAGTCCCTGCTTGAGTTTCCATGCAGGATCTCCGGGGTCCATGAACCTTTCGATATCATGATTATCCAGGAAGGTAAGGACATGGTTCGGATCCGGGAAGAGGAAATCCTGGGTAATGACTTCATACATCTTGAAGAGACCAGCCTCCGAGCCCTCACTGGTGTTGCTTTCCTTCTTGATTTCCCTCTTGGTAGTGAAGGTCAGGTCGAAATCCATTACAGTCTTGAGGTGGGAATCGTGAAGGTTGACCGCTGACCCACGCTGCCACCAGCCAGCTGCAGAATTACGGGGATACCACCCTTCTCCGACTATGTTGAAGTCAGGGTACTCAGCCTCGATTTCATCGCACCAACGTACCATGAAATCGTAGTCGGCATAGGGATACGTGTCCATTCGCACTCCGTCAATCCTGGCATATTCGATCCACCAGATACTGTTCTGGATAAGATAGGTTGCAAGATGGGGATTTCGCTGGTTAAGGTCCGGCATACCCCCGGAGAACCAACCGTCAAGAAGGATGTCTTTTTCAGACTGGGGAGCATGCGGGTCCATCAGGACCCACTTGTAATGTGTTGTCGTAGTCAGTCCCTCATTGAACCTTCCACGCTGGAATCCGCCGGGCTGTCCCTGTCCCTGCCGAGGCTGCTGAGGCTGGGCCGCCGCCTGTTTCTGGCGCTCCGACAGTTTCCTTGCGAAGTCATTCTGGTTGAACCAACTGTCGTCAGGGATGTCCTCTATCCACCAGTGGGTACTCCCCGAATGGTTGAATATCATGTCCATAACGACCTTTATGCCGCGTTTATGCGCCTCATCGATCATCCCGCAGTACTCCTCGTTCGACCCAAGACGTGGGTCTATCATGTAGTAGTCGGAAATCGAGTAGCCATGGGAGGCATTGCTGCGGTTGTACTGAACAGGATTGAGCCAGATGGCTGTAACACCCAGGTCATTGATATAACCAAGATGGTCCTTGATACCCTTCAGGTCCCCACCATGATGTGCACCTCCGCTCTCACGGTTGACAGGGAAACTCTCCCAAGTGTCATTCGAAGGATCCCCATTGGCAAAGCGGTCTGGCATAATCAGGTAAAGTACATCCTTTGTGGAGAATCCCATAGCTCCTGCCTTTGTGTTGCGGGGTTTGAGCTCAAAAGTCTTCTCAGCGGTCTTCCGCCCCTCCTTGAATCGAAATACAAGAGTTCCAGGCCTGGCTTCGGAGGAGATGTCCAGATAGACGAAGAGGTAATTGGGATTTCCGACCTTGGCGACTTCCTTAACAGTAACCCCGGCATAGTCTTTCATCGAGAAGCCTGACTCTGCTATGCCTTTACCATAGAACATGACCTGAAGCTCATGGTTCTTCATTCCTGTGTACCAGAAAGGAGGATCCATGCGTTGGATTTCAGCGCCACTGGCACTTGTTGCCAATGTCAGGGAGACGGCTATTGCCGTCAGAAAATAATGTATTCTCATCGATCAGTTATTTCTTGAATAGTTTGCCTGCGAGGTCATGGAAGCCACGGCGCCATGTGAGCCATTCATGACTGGTTCCTTCGGATACATAAGTAACGCAATTGATACCCTGCTTCTTCAGGGCCTCTACACTCTCCCCTATACGGAAGCTGTTTTCTTCTGTACCCCAGCTGATGTGGAACAGGCGCATCTGCCTATTGAAGGAAACGGGATCGGCAAGCGCACCGTCGAAAACGGTTTTCACATTGTCGTCATTTATTCCGAACAAACCGCTCAGAGTGGCGATCCACGCGAATTTGTCCTGATTATGGGCCGTCAGGACAGTGGTAGTCGTCTGCATGCCACCGCGGGAAAGACCGGCCATGGCCCTGTGCTCCCTGTCCGGCAGGGTCCTGAAAGTCCTGTCGATCATTGGGACAAGTTCATCAACGTAGATGTCCGAGACGGTCTTGCCCTGTACGGAGCGTATCTCGGGAGTGGTGCGGATGTCGCCGCTCATGATGACCACTATCATCTCCTCAGCCTCACCTGAAGCAATCATATTGTCAAGGATGAAGTCCACATGACCCTGATTCACCCAACCATTCTCATTCTCTCCCATGCCATGAAGCAGATAGAGGACGGGATATTTCTTCTTGCCCTTCTCGTAACTGGCAGGCACATAGACATTGACATGACGATATGTTCCGTTGATGTCGGAATAGTAATTCAATGACCTGATCTGGCCATGAGGGACATTCTTGTTGAAACGGTAATAGTCTCCTTCCGGTCCTTCAGGAACCTCTATTCCTCCTGCATTGACACTGTAGCCGAAATAGGACATGCTGTTCGAGTCAGTCAGACGTGCCCCGTCCACATTGACGAAATAGTAGTGGAAGCCGACCACCAACGGATCTGTCTCTATGGACCAGACCCCGTCCATGTCTTTCGTACCCTTGAACACGTCATTCCCGATGTTTACGGTCACAGTATGGGCAAGCGGGAGATGGAATTTGAAATAGGCTTTCATGGTCACGGGATCCACGCGGGGATACTCCGCTCTGAGAACATTCGTTTCTGAAGGGAAAGTACCCTTTTCGTAATCAGTCATTGCCTTGGGAAGCTGGTTCTGTCCAAGGAGCGCGGGGCCTGCAAGCAGAAGCGCCAGGCCAATGAGTATGTTCGTTTTCATGGGTGTAAGTTAAGAATTTATTCATATCTTTACAAGCAATGATCGGAACTATCGTCAATACCGGATGCATCATAGTCGGATCTGTGGTAGGGGCTCTTTTCAAGAAAGGGCTCGGAGAAAAGTACCGCAGCATCCTCTTCAATGCCATGGGACTTGCTTCGCTGGCACTTGGAGCAAACTCCTTCGTCCAGAACATGCCAAAGAGCGAGTTTCCCGTCCTGTTCATCCTCAGCCTTGCCATAGGAGGGATTGTTGGAACAGCTCTCGACATTGACGGAAGGACAAAGAGGCTCGTTTCCCGATTCGGAGGCGAATCATTCGCCCAGGGACTGATTTCAGCCTGCTTGCTATTCTGTATCGGCACTTTCTCCATTGTCGGTCCTGTCCTCAGCGCACTCCAGGGAGACAATACCTTCCTGTTCACCAACTCGACACTTGACCTGGTCACCTCGATGGTGTTCGCCACTACTTACGGAATAGGAATCATCCTGGCTGCACCCATCCTTTTCCTCTGGCAGGGAATGTTCTACCTCATCGCCACACTCGCCTCTTCCAGCCCCCTTCTGCAAGGTACACTGGTCAACGAGCTCGCAATTGTCGGAGGTGTCCTCATCATCTCATCAGGCCTTTCGATACTGAACATCAAGGACTGCAAGACCCTGAATTACCTTCCGGGCCTCCTTGTCCCCGTCATCTGGTTCCTGGTCAGGGGGATTTTCTTTTAGGACAGGGCAAAATAAATTTTAGAATTCGACTTCTAAACGTTAATTTTGTAACCCGTATTCAAATCAAGTCTCTTATGAAATACGGGTTCGACAACGACAAATACCTCAAGATCCAATCTGAGCACATCAAGCAGCGTATCGCTACCTTCGGCGACAAGCTCTACATGGAATTCGGCGGCAAGCTGTTCGACGATTACCACGCAAGCCGGGTGCTTCCTGGTTTTGAACCGGACAGTAAGCTCAAGATGCTCATGCAGATGAAGGATGATGCAGAAATCATCATAGTCATCAGCGCTGTCGACATAGAAAAGAACAAGGTCCGGAGCGATCTCGGAATAACCTATGACGTAGACGTACTCCGGCTCAGGGATGAGTTCATGGAAAGGGGGCTGAGAGTCAACAGCGTCGTTATCACCCACTTCAACGGCCAAGCCAGTGCCGAGGCTTACAGAAAGCGCCTGGAGACTATGGGAATAAAGGTCTATTACCATCACACCATAGAAGGCTATCCTCATAACGTGGCTCTGATCGACTCTGAAGAAGGATTCGGCAAGAATGACTATGTTGAAACCACCAAGCCGCTTGTCGTAGTCACCGCCCCCGGTCCCGGAAGCGGCAAGATGGCGGTCTGCCTCAGCCAACTCTATCAGGAAAACAAAAGGGGCATCAAGGCCGGTTACGCAAAGTTCGAAACCTTCCCTATCTGGAACCTGCCTCTCACCCATCCGGTAAACCTGGCATACGAAGCCGCAACGGCCGACCTGGAGGATGTCAACATGATCGACCCGTTCCATCTGGACGCCTACGGCAAAACTGCGGTAAACTACAACCGTGACGTGGAGATATTCCCGGTAATGAATGCCCTGTTCGACGACATCTATGGATCGACTCCTTACAAGTCGCCGACCGATATGGGTGTGAACATGGTAGGATTTTGCATCAGCGATGACGAGGTCTGCAAGGAAGCCTCCCTTCAGGAAATCATAAGGCGCTATTACACAGCTCTTTGCAACTTTGCAGACGGAAAGGCTACCGAGGCCGAGGTCAACAAGCTTGTGCTATTGATGAAGAAGGCGAAAATCACTACGGCTTACAGGAAAAGCACCGTGGCTGCGAAGGAACGCCTCGACAGGTCCAGCTCAGCAACTGCTGCGATTGAGCTCAATGATGGTACCATACTCACGGCGGAGACCAGTTCCCTTCTTGGCCCCAGTGCCGCCCTTCTGCTCAATGCTCTCAAGCATCTTGCAGGAATAGCCCATAATGTCAAGCTGATACCACAGACCATGATAGAGCCTATCCAGAAGACCAAGGTCACCTATCTCCACGGCCGGAATCCACGCCTGCATACAGATGAAGTGCTGGTCGCCATCTCGATGATGAGCCTCATCGATGAGAACTGCAAGATGGCCCTCGACCAGCTGCCTAACCTCGCGGGTGCCCAGGTCCACTCTACCGTCATGCTCAGCGAGGTTGATCGCAAGACATTCAACAAGCTGGGAATCGGCATTACCTGCGATCCGGTCCGCAAACTCAAGGACAGGCAACGGTAAAGTGATTCATTCCAAGGATTATTCAGACAAAAGACGTATATTTGAACAAATTACCCTAATAACATGAACAAGAGCATTTTCAAGTATTTGATGAGCGCGGTTCTTGCCGTCCTTCTCCTTGCCGGTTGTGCTGGCAAAAAAGCACCTGAAGTCACCAAGTTTCCCAAGAAACTCCCTGTCGGAGTGCAGTTATACAGCGTCCGCACTAATCTCGAGGCCGATTTCTACGGCACTCTGAAGCAGATCCGTGAAATGGGCTATGCCGGAGTCGAATTCTACGGCGAGTACTATGGCAATTCCGTTGCCCAGGTGAAGCGCTGGTGCACTGAGCTCGGTCTCATCCCCTTCTCCAACCATGTCCCCTTCCAGCAGATGATTGACGATGTGGACAAGGTCATCGAAGAGAACACCGTCCTTGGCGTACAGTACATTGTCTTCCCGTACATGGATGAAGCCAGCCGTCCCGGAATCGATCCCGAGCAGTTCAAGCAGACAGTCGCCAAACTAGGAGAAATAGGTGCTAAAGTGCGTGAAGCAGGCTTCCAGCTGCTTTATCACAACCATGATTTCGAGTTTGTGAACCTGCCTGACGGCACTCTCGGTTACGACGCTATCTTCAGCAGCAATGCCCGCGAGAACCTCCAGAACGAGCTTGATGTCTGCTGGTGTGACTATGCCGGCCAGGATATCTGCGAGACTCTCGAGAGGTACAAGGGAGGAGTTCCCGTTGTCCACCTCAAGGACTACAAACTCGAAGGCCATCTCAGCTCCGCTCCCTATGCTCTTATAGGCATTACCACTGACAATTCGATGAAGGACGAGGGCGGTTCCTTTGAGTATCGTCCCCTTGGCTGCGGCCAGGTCGACATGGAGAAGGTCATCCTCAAATCCATGGAGATCGGTGCCCAGTGGCTCTGTGTCGAGCAGGATGAGCCCAGCATGGGACTCAACCGCCTCCAGGGAGTTGCCAAGAGTGTTGAATACCTCCGCTCCCTTGACCTGATGTAGGCTCGAGCCTCATTCAAGTCACAATGAATCACATAGGCGAAATCATTTCGCTCATAGTAGCGGTATCATGGACCTTTTCCGCCTGGTTCGCCGACAAGGCGAGCAGGCGGATTGGTTCTATGGTAACAAACGTAATTCGTCTTGCCCTAGCCACTGCTTTTCTAGGAATCCTGCTTTGGGTGACTACAGGCCGTCCCTACCCTGCATTTGCCGACGGGAAGGCCTGGCTATGGCTTTCACTGTCCGCTCTCGTGGGTTATGTCTTCGGAGACTTCTGTCTTTTCAATTGCTACATTGCAATCGGCCCGCGGTTCGGACAATTGCTGATGACCCTTGCGCCACCGTGTGCAGCCATTGCAGGCTGGTTTCTCCTCGGGGAATCACTCACCTGGAAGTCAGTCCTTGCCATGCTGGTGACCCTCACAGGTATTGCTATCTCTATCCTCACCAGAGGTGGTGAAAAGCGTCATCTCCAGTTATCACTGCCATTGAAGGGAATACTCCTTGGAATCGGTGCAGGAATAGGTCAGGGAGTAGGGCTGGTGCTCAGCAAGGTCGGCATGGATTACTATTCAGAGTCAATCCCTTTGGGCGCCCCGGCTATCATGGGAAGCATGCTTCCCTTCGCCTCGACTATGATCCGTGCGATAGTAGGTTTCGCCGGTTTCTTCCTCCTCCTGACTCTTCAGAAGGGCCTTGGAAACCTGAAGGCTGGCATCCATGACAGGAAAGGCATGAAATACGCCACTCTGTTGACTATCTTCGGGCCCGCACTAGGAGTCTCACTTTCACTAATGGCAGTACGCTACGCCAATGCAGGGATAGCATCGACCCTAATGGCCCTCACTCCGGTTCTGATCCTCTTCCCGGAAGTTATGATCAACAAGAAGAAGATTACACCCAAGGAAATCCTTGGCGTTACAATCTGCATGGCCGGTGTAGCCATGTTCTTTCTCCTATAGCTATAAGATATTAAGGAACACCGTTATCACAGTGGTGTTGATGATGTCCACGAACATCGCGCCGATAATCGGCACGATGATGAAAGGATTCACGGCATAGTGGTACTTGAAGCAGACGGCAGACATGTTTGCCATCGCATTTGGTGTGGCGCCGAGCCCAAAACCACAAAGTCCGCTGACCAGGACAGCTGCATCATAATCCTTGCCCAAGGCACGGAATGCTACGAAATAGACGAACATGGCCATGAATGCTACCTGGGCAAGAAGTATAACACAAAGAGGCAGCATCAGGCTGGCAAGTTCCCAGAGTTTTAATGACGACATTGCCATGCCCAGGAACAGGGACAGGCAGATATCTCCAAGTGAGATGACCTTCTCTATGCAAAGGACATCCTTTCCGCCGGAGAAAGCCTCGGTGACATTCCTGATCAGGCATGCGGCTATCAGGGAGCCGAAATAGGTAGGGAAAGTTATCCCGGTCAAGGCGAGCAGCTTGCTGAGACACATACCTGCAGCCATTGCAAGTACAAGAAGATAGACTGCTTTTGTGTAGTCCCGGAAAGACTTTTCATGGGACTTGGAACGTTCTTCCTTTGACGAGGGGGATGCCTCAGAGGCCTCTATTCCTGTCAGGATGTCCTTGGAAGATGACTCTTCGGCAAGGTGGCGCCTCCGGATAAGGGATTCCGCAAGTGGACCTCCTATCATTGAACCGGCAACAAGGCCGAAGGTTGCACAGGCCATGGCAATCGAGGATGCTCCCTCCAGACCCAGGCTTTCCAGCACAGGCGAAAAACCTCCGGCGGTCCCGTGCCCCCCGCACATCGGGATTGACCCGGCAGCCATACCTACCAGCGGATCCAGGTCCATTCCTTTGGCAATACCGACGGATAGAAGATTCTGGATTATGATGAGTACGGCAACAAGTATTATCATCACGACCAGCGAACGTCCGCCTTGTTTCAAAGCCTTCATGTTGGACTGAAAACCCACTGAAGTAAAGAAGAGCATCATACAGATGTCCTTGATGGTGCCGTCGAAGGAGAACTCGACTCCTAGTAAACTGTATGAGGCAAGGGTCAAAAGAGAGATAAGGATTCCTCCGGAGACCGGTGCGGGAATACAGAACCGTTTGAGAAACGGCACGGTACGTGTAAAGAACATACCCAGGACGAGGGCAATGACGCCGACTCCTGCTGTTTGAAACATGTCGAGTGAAAGCAAATGATGCATCTTGACTCGTTTTACACCATAAATATCGTGAAAAAAAGCAATTAATTCACGACTTTAAGTATATTTGTTAGGTTCAGGTAGTCTTTAATCTTTTTCAGCGATGGATGAGAACGTAATCAAAAGATGGCTTAAAGGCATTGTCAACATAAACAACCAGATAGACACGGATGAGGCAGCCTTGAGGATCAGGGAAAACATCTGGTTCCGCGGACCGAATGTTTGGATCCTCGCATTCTCAGTCATTATCGCATCCGTAGGCCTGAATGTCAATTCAACGGCCGTCATCATCGGTGCGATGTTGATTTCACCTCTGATGGGCCCGATCATCGGAATAGGTCTTGCCCTCGGGACCAATGACGTAAAGCTACTGGAAGAAAGTGCCAGGAACCTTCTCGTCATGGTCGGGGTCAGCCTTACCGCTGCATTGTTGTATTTCCTTATTTCCCCTCTCAACCTGGTCAATCCAACCGAACTCGAGGCCAGGACCAGGCCTACTATCTACGACGTACTCATAGCACTGTTCGGTGGCCTTGCGGGAATCCTTGAGAGCAGCCGTAAGGAGCGTGGCATGGTTCTCTCCGGAGTAGCAATCGCTACGGCCCTCATGCCCCCCCTCTGTACCGCCGGATACGGTCTTGCGAAGGGCAACCTGCAGTTCTTCCTTGGAGCCATGCTCCTTTTCCTGATCAACTGCATATTCATAATCCTCGCCACCTACTTGATGACCAAGTACTTGAATTTCAAGGAGGCGGAGTATTCCAACCCTATTACGGCAAAGAGGACGAGGACCTGGATGACCCTGGCAATTCTGCTTGTTACCGTACCGAGCCTCTGGAGTGCGGTCATGATGGTCGGAGAGAATAATTTTGAAAGGAACGTACAAAACTTCATATCCGACAACAAGGACTTCCGTCAGGGATACATCTATGACTACAAGATCCATTCAGGGGATGTCCTGAAAGTAGATATCTACTATGCAGGAAACAAACTAAGCGATGAGGAGAAGAAAGACCTCGTTGAATCCGCCGCAAGACATGGAATCCCCGAAAACCGCCTGGAGATAAAGGAAAGCGATTTCGGCTCAGTCGAGAAGGCCACCGACCGTATCCTTAAAGGAATATATGAACGTACGGAGACCGAAATGGAGCGCAAGGATGCAAAGATAGATGAACTTCAGAGAGAAATCCTGGAACTGAAGGGACAGGACATAAATTACAGGAGGGTCGCGAGGGAGGTAAGATACAATTATCCTGACATCAAGGACCTTACCATCACAAAGGGCGCTACTGTGGATGACAGTTTGAGAGTCAAGGACTGCACGATCATCCTTGCCCATTCAGACAAGCCGATCTCCCAGCCCCAACTCAAGAAAGTCGAAGAATGGTTGAAGTTGAGGCTTGAAGACACTACTGCTACGGTTCATAACATAATTGATTAATAAATGAAAAGACCTGCACTTATCGCCTTGGTTCTCATTCCCTTGCTGACGGCAGGATGCGGAGCTTCCAAGGACTCATCCATCGCCGGCAGTGACGATTCCGTAGATGTCGGCTATGTGAAATCTTCGAAAAACAAACTGTCCGGCTCGATCGGACACGTCAAGAACAAGGACAACCGCGTGTACGATTCCATCTTCGACTATTTCCGTGACAAGGTCCCTGGAGTAAGGGTGGAAGGATCCGATCCTGCTTCTACAAAGGTTTATATCAGGGGGATCAATTCCATCGAAGCACCCTCCGATCCTTTGTTTATAGTCGATGGAGTGACTGTCGATGACATCTCAAGCATCAATCCTTACGAAGTAAAGTCCGTAGATGTACTGAAGGACTCCGAAGCAGCCATCTACGGTGTCAGGGGCACGAATGGAGTAATCATCATATTACTCAAGAAATCTGAAGAATAAGTTGTTTTTATTATTATCTTTGCAGACCCAAGTTGAACTAAATAATCTTTTATGAGTTTAAATGAAGAAACTGGTTGTTTTAGCGGCTTCGATCCTGCTCTACACCCTTGCCCAGGCGCAAGAGGGTAGCGATTCCGGCACCAGTGCCGGGATTACCATCGTTCCTAGGATTGACGTAAATCCGACGTTCTCTGATGGGAAGTTTGATGAGGTAACTCTTGGCAATTCTTCACTTTACACCCTTTTTGAGGGCAACATCTCCGAGAATCTTTCTTTCAGCGTCTGCAACCACTGGCTCAGCTCTGAACCAAAGTATCTTTACCAGAACACCTGGCGTGCTGATGACGTAAACTGGTGTGACTGGGCTTATCTTGAGTACTCACTCGGTAATTTCATCATAACGGCCGGCAAGCAGGTCATCACCTTCGGTGGATTCGAACTCGAAGAATACGATTACGATGTCCATCCTGACATGATGACTGGCTTGTTCAACAATTTCCAGTGCTACCAGTGGGGTGGCAAGATCGGATGGATGGATGAAGGTGAAACAACTGGACTCTTCTTCCAGGCAACTGCATCCCCTTACGGCGCAAAACCATTCAATGCAATGGCTTATTCGCTTCAATATCAAGGGTACTATGGCCCTTTCAGCATGCTATACAGTACGAACTTCATCGAGGACTGGGAAGGGAAATACCAATGGATGGTAACTCTCGGCAACCAGCTAGAACTGGATGATGTTACTCTTCAACTAGACCTGTCAAACAAGGTCGGAGACCCTTTCTTTATCCTGAACGATGGCTTGACGGCATTTACAACGGCAAAATACAATCCTTCGGATAAATGGGAGTTCGTAGGACGTCTGGGCTACGAGCGTTTCAAACCCCTGGACGAGATCACAGAGTCCATCATCCCGAATTTCCCCGTTACCAATAGCTGGACCATCGGAGCTGCCGCACATTGGTTCCCCCTCAGGGACAGCCAGGACCTCAGGCTTCATGCGGCAGTCGCCGGCAACACAAGGAACTTCGGTAACACCCGCATGAACTTCCTTTCACTGACACTTGGTGCAATGTACTACCTCAGACTCCCCAGGAATAAATAATATGGCCGACAAGAAGAACATCATCATCGACATCGAGCATCTCTCGAAGTCGTTTGGAGACCAACAGGTCCTTAAGGACATATCCCTTTACATCCGCAAGGGTGAATTCGTAACCCTTTTGGGCCCTTCGGGCTGCGGCAAGACCACCCTGCTGCGAATGATCGCCGGATTCCTGCAACCTGACGAAGGCAAGATCATGATGGAGTGGGACAGGAAGGGAGGAAAGGCTGAATTTCGTGACGTGGCGGGAATACCTCCACACGAGAGACCGCTCAACACCGTGTTTCAGCGCTATGCCCTTTTCCCCCACCTCGATGTCTATGACAACATCGCTTTCGGCCTG
>JAGCWD010000073.1 GCA_017962025.1 Bacteroidales bacterium | reverse complement strand
CGTTCTCCACGGATCTTCCTCCGTGCCCCAGGAATATGTCGACATCATCAACGCCCACGGTGGCAAACTGCCTGATGCAGTAGGTATCCCCGAGGAGCAGCTCCGCGAGGCCTCCAAGAGCGCTGTCTGCAAGATCAACATCGACTCCGACAGCCGTCTTGCAATGACCGCCGCCGTCCGTCAGATCTTCGACGAGAAGCCCGGCGAGTTCGATCCCAGGAAGTACCTCGGACCTGCCCGTGACGAGATGAATAAGCTCTACATGCACAAGATCATCAACGTCCTTGGTTCCGACGGAAAGGCTGAATAATTCAGCAGACCATCATAAAAAGGACAGGCTGTTTCCTAAGCCTGTCCTTTTTTGTATCTTTGTGCATATAAGTTCTTTCAAATATGAATAAGTGTGCACTGCTGGTTTTCAGCATGGCAGTCGTGGCGATAGCCGCAGGCTGTTCAAAAGATGAAACCACCTCCAGGGATGCAGACCTTGCGGGTGTCAATGTTGCAGTAGGTGAAAAAAACGGGCCGTTCAAGAAGCTCTTCGTCCTCAATGAAGGCAACTTCCAGAAGAACAATTCGACCCTCGATTTCTTCAGGTTCTCTGATGGAAATTACGTATCCGACGCTTTCGGATCCATGAATCCTGCTGTAGTACAAGGACTTGGGGACACAGGTAACGACCTGTGTCTCTTCGCCGGGCGTTTGTGGGCTGCTATGAACGCCTCAGGAGTCATCCAGGTCATGGACGCCAACGACGAGACCCTTCTTGCGTCCATCCCAGTTCCTGATCCACGATATCTTGCCTTTTCAGGCCTCAATGTTTTCGTGAGTTCATATGCCGGAGCCGTTTACGGAGGTGAGGAGACCAAGGGTAAGGTTTACAGGATTTCGCTCGATACATTCAAGACCGACGCTGAGGTCGAGGTCGGTTGCCAGCCCGAAGGATTGGCAGTCTCAGCCGGGACCCTGTTCGTTGCCAATAGTGGCGGCTACAATTATGTGCATGATAATACAGTCAGCGTCATAGACCTCAAGTCATTCAAGGTCACACGTACTGTCCCGGTGGCCTCCAACCTCCGCCTTATGGTGGCTGACGACAACGGAGGCGTCTGGGTCTCAAGCTATGGAGAAAGCACCTGGACCCAGGATGCCGGAGGCAACTGGATCCAGAGCATGTCCGAGCCGATGGGCCTTTACCATGTCACGTCTTCATTTGCAGTGCAACAGGCCAAGGATGTCCATGTGAGTTGTATGACAAAATGTGACGACGGTTTCATCTACACAATAGGAAATGCGGCCGAGCTGACCGGTGGGTATGACAATACTCTCTACAAGGTCTCAGCCAAGGATGGTTCCGTTGTTTCGAAGTCTTTCTCAGGCACCGATGCTTCAGCCATCGGCAATCCCTACGGCATCTGTGTGAATCCTAAGAATGGGGACATATACATAGCTGACGCTGATTACACCGGCCCCGGAAAGGTCTGGTGCTTCACCAAAGACCTTCAGAAAAAATGGGTGGCGGTTGCAGGAATGCTTCCAGCCCACATGGTCCTCTACTAGCGGATGCTGCTTTCCGTCATACTCGGCCTTTTGCTGCTTTCCCCGGCCCCGGTTGTGCAGGATACCCTCAAGGCAGCGACTATCAGCTCCACCGCCGGAAGCCTCATCGTGCCCCAAAGGATTACCTCAAGGGAACTTGAATCAGCCAGCGGACTGACTGAGGCTATTCGTCGCTTTGCCGGGGTTCAGGTCAGGGATTATGGTGGTATCGGCGGCCTAAAGACTGTCAACGTCAGGAGCCTGGGCAGCGAGCACACCGGAGTGTTCATAGACGGTATCCAGGTGGACAATGCCCAGAACATGCAGGTTGACCTGGGACGTTTCGGGACTGATGACATCAGGGGTGTCAGCCTCTTTTCAGGCCAGAAGGTATCCCCCCTCCAGAGTGCCAAGGAATATTCCTCAGCCAGTTCCCTCTATCTTGAAAGTGCTGCGCCTGTCTTTAGGGAAGGTTCACGTAACAACCATATAGTCAGCCTTGGTGTCGGCTCGTTCGGGACATGGACTCCAAGATATTCCTGGGAGCATCTTTTCAAGGGGGGAACTATGATGAGGATCGGAGGGGAGGCCGTTTCGACCGAAGGGAAGTACCGTTTCCATGTAAAGGATTACCGGACCTATCCAGACGAGACCATTGCCGGCTACGATACGACCATGGTGCGGCAGAACGGTGACCTCAGGAGCGTCCGTCTTGATGCCAGGCTCTACAGCCCCTTCTCGGCTGAAGGGTTATGGAACATCCATGCCCATTTCTATGACTCTGTAAGGGGGCTCCCCGGTCCGGTCTATAAGAGGGCGGGGGATTACCCCTTGAGCCAGGACCGTCAGAATGACATGGACGCCTTCCTCCAAGGGCGTTACAGCCGCTCGCTCGGAAGGATCTGGTCAGTGTCGGGCAGGGCAAAATATTCATTCAGCCATCTTGAATATGTTGACTTCCCCGAGCTGCGCCCGGAACTGTCCTCTGCACACTTCAATTACAGGAACCATTCCGCCTACATCTCAGGATCGGCAATGGCGAGGCTTGGCACCAGATTCAGGCTCAACCTGGCCCAGGACTTCCAGTACGACTACCTTGATGCCGACTTGATGGATTTTGCCTTCCCTGGGAGATTCTCTTCCTGGAGCTGTGTTTCGGGAGTATATTCATCGGGACCATTCGAGGTTTCAGGGACGGCCCTTTTCCTGGAGGTGAGAGACTTCTTCCTATCGGGAGGAGAACGGCATCAGGCCAGGAGGGATGTTGTGATGCCTTCCATTGTCGCGAGGTGGAAACCTTCCGACAAATTCTCCCTTAACGGATTCGCAAAGCGATCCTACAGGATGCCCACTTTCAACGATCTTTACTATACCACCGTGGGCTCCAAAACTCTGGACCCGGAGGATGCCCTCCAGTTTGACCTGGGAGCAGTATGGACACCTGTGGCATCCGGCAGGCATTCTCTCAACCTGAGAGCGGATATCTATCGAAATTATCTGAAAAACAAGATAATAGCAGTGTCAACATCGAACCAGTTCAGATGGTCGATGTACAATCTTGGAAAAGTGGCGGTGCTCGGAAGTGACGTGACTGCCGATTATGCCTGCAAGGTGGGGAAGGGGAGTTTCGGAACGGTTTTGAGATATACCTTCCAGCAGTCTCTGGACAAGACCCCTTCGACCCTTCGACAAGCTCAGGACGGCGCAGGCTCAGGGACCGTTGATATAAAATGGAACGGACAGATCCCTTACATCCCTTTGCACAGCGGATCGGCCAACCTGTTCGGAGAACTGTCCGGCTGGAGGGCTGATGTCACCATGTTCGTAACCGGAGAGCGGTTCACTACTTCCGCCAACCTTCCTGCCTACCGGCTTGCCCCATGGACAATCCTGGACGCTTCCTTGGCCAAATCCCTGTCGCTCAAAAACGGTGAGCTGAACCTTAAACTATGTCTCAACAACATCCTTGACGAACAATACGAAATCATCGACAATTACCCCATGCCCGGCATCAACCTTATCCTTAAGGTTGAATACTCATTCTGAAACATATTAAAAGAAAAGACCTTTGGTTGAGGCGTTGTGCAAACCAATTAAGGTTGCCCTCAGGTCAGGGGAAAGGCATTATTCTTACCTTTTGAACACCAGAGGTGGTCATCAAGTCAGATAATCTCCAGTTTTGTTCCCTTCCGGGCACCAAACCACCCTTATTGTGTCCAACCCATGTTTCGCAGACCTTCCGGGCACCAAACCACCCTTATTGTGCCCAACCCATCTTTCGCAGACCTTCCGGGCACCAAACCACCCTTATTGTGCCCAACCCATGTGTCGCAGGCCTATCCAGCACCGAACTACCCTTATTGTGCCCAACCCATCTTTCGCAGGCCTCCCCGGCACCAAATGACAATCTGGAAAATGGAGGGGATTATTCAGTTATAATTGTTATTTTTGTAAACTAGCATGGATGTCGTCCAAATAATAGAGATAGTTGCCCTTGTGATGGGGGTGCCGTACATGATTTTCGAGGTGCTGCAGAAAAACACGATGTGGTACTTCGGCTTCTTTACCAGCACCGCCTGTGCAATCCAATTTTTCCTGGAGAGCAACTGGGCAAACATGGGACTCAACATCTATTATGTCTGTATGGCTTTCTGGGGCCTTTATCAGTGGAAGAAGGATGGAGCAGCCGTTGAGGCGGATGTCCATCTGACCCGGCTGTCTCCCAAAATGGCCATATTCAGCGCCTCCCTTTTCATTGTCGGGACAGGGCTCCTTGTCTGGCTCCTGACCGCTTTGAATGACAGCAACCCCTGGCTGGACGCCATTTCGACAGCTCTTTGCGTGATAGGAATGATCTGGCTTGCCAAGTCAATCCCTTATCACTGGATCCTCTGGATAATCGGGGACACTGTCCTTGTGATCATGTGTTTCCTTGCCGGAAAATATTGGATGACAGCCCTTTATGTTGCCTATGTGATAGCCTCCACCTATGGTTTCTTCCATTGGCGCAAAAAGGGAGAGTACATTTCCTGAAATTAATTTTCATTAGATATGAGAAAACTTGCCAATCTTGTCGCTGCCATGGCCCTGACGCTTTCATGCGTCCTTCCCGCTGCAGCCCAGTTGCCTTACATGGACAAGAAGCTCAGTCCTGCTGAGCGTGCCGCCGACCTTGTCGGAAGGCTGACCCTCGAGGAGAAATCCCTCTTGATGCGCTACGACTCACCGGCCATTCCGCGCCTTGGTATTCCTGCCTACAACTGGTGGAACGAGGCCCTTCACGGAGTGGCACGTAATGGTTATGCAACCATGTATCCGATGCCTATCGGTATGGCTGCATCCTTTGATCCCCAGTTGATCGAGGAAGTGTTCACTTCAGTCAGCGACGAGGCCAGGGTCAAGTACCGCCTTGCCCGCACTGTCGAGACTCGCCGCAGCATGCAGTACGCCGGTTTGACATTCTGGACCCCTAACATCAACATATTCCGCGACCCCAGGTGGGGAAGGGGAATGGAGACTTATGGTGAGGATCCTTATCTGACAAGCCAGCTCGGCATGGCGGTTGTCAGGGGCCTTCAGGGCGACCGTTCCGACGGCAACCTCAAGGCACAGGCCTGTGCAAAACATTTCGCCGTTCATTCCGGTCCCGAATCCACCCGTCATTCTTTCGATGCACGAGTCTCCGAGAGGGATTTGAGGGAGACCTACCTGCCCGCTTTCAAGGACCTTGTCACCAAGGCCGGAGTGGATGAGGTCATGTTCGCCTACAACCGTTTCGAGGGCTATCCCTGCGGTGCTTCCGAGAGACTCCTTCAGGACATACTCCGTGGCGAGTGGGGCTTTAATGGAATAATCCTGAGCGACTGCTGGGCAGTCTCTGACTTTTACGGAGAGAGGAACCACAACTGGGTCAAGGACGGAGTTGAGGCTGTTGCCGCGGCAATCCACGCCGGAATGGAACTGGAGTGTGGAAACCTTACTCCCCGTGTCCCGGAGGCAGTGAAAAGAGGCATTATGGCCGATACAGATCTTGACGCTGCTGTGACCAAGCTCCTGACCGTCCGCTACGCACTCGGTGAGATGGATTTCGAATCCCCGTGGGACAATATTCCTGAATCAGTCCTTTGCTCAGAGGAGCACAGACTCCAGTCATTGGACATTGCCCGCAAGAGCCTCGTGTTGTTGAAGAACAACGGTATCCTGCCTCTAAAAAAGGACGCTAAGATTGCTCTCGTAGGCCCGAATGCCGCTGATTCAGTGATGATGTGGGGTAATTATGAAGGCACTCCTGTCCGCACGGTGACCCTCCTTGATGCCCTCAAGGAAAGGTGCCCCGACCTTAAATATGTCCGTGGCTGCCCCCATGCTGCAGAGCTTGAGCCCGGAGCAACAAATATCCAGGCTGTGATTGACGAGCTAAAAGATTATGAGACAGTGATCTTCGCAGGAGGAATATCCCCCCGCCTTGAGGGAGAACAGATGGATAACGTGAAAATAAAGGGTTTCTTCGGAGGAGACAGGACATCCATTGAACTTCCTGAAATCCAGAAGGAACTCATTTTCGCTCTGGCAGTTTCCGGGAAGAAAGTCATATTCGTCAATTTCTCCGGGAGCACCATTGCCATGCTTGACGAGGACAAGATCTGCTCTGCCATCGTCCAGGCCTGGTATCCCGGACAGGAAGGAGGTACAGCAGTCGCTGACCTTCTCTTCGGAGATATCAATCCTTCCGGAAAGCTTCCTCTTACTTTCTATAAGAACGATTCCCAGGTTAAGGATTTCAACGACTATGACATGTCCGGAAGGACCTACCGTTATTTCCGTGGCGAACCTCTCTATCCGTTCGGACACGGTTTGAGCTACACGAAATTCAAGTATCGCAAGCCCAAGGTGAAGACCCTCGAAGACGGGACCAGGGCCCTCGTGGTTAAGGTGAAGAATGCCGGCAGGCGTGACGGAGACGAGGTAGTCCAGCTTTATGTCAGCAGGCCTGATGATCCCCAGGGCCCTGTTAAGACCCTGAGAGGAATCCAGAGGGTTTCCATCAAGGCGCACAAGAGCGTAACGGTAATGATTCCGGTCGATGACGAGACATTTACCTGGTGGAATCCAGATAACGAGAAGATGGAACCTCGTGGTGGTGACTATGTTCTCAAGGTAGGCGGAACTTCCGATGACGCCAAACTGAAGACCGTCAAGGTGAACGTATGATATTGATCGCTGAAAGCGGGGCTACCAAGACCGATTGGTGTGCGGTTTCCCCGGGCATGGGTCCTGCCTTCGTAAAGACAGGCGGAATCAATCTTGCATCCATGCCAGGGGAGGTCGTCAACGAGGTTGTCAGGGAGGCCTTGGAAGTCTTCCGGAAAGAAGGCATAGGCGGAGAGGTGGAGGAAATCCATTTCTACGCCGCCGGGCTTATTGCTTACGGAGAGGAAAGGGTCCCGCCTCAGGCCACGGAACTGGACAAGATATTCCAGTACCATTTCCCGGAGGCATCCGTTGAATATGCTTCCGATCTTGTCGCTGCGGCCAGGTCCGTCTGCGGCCACGATGCAGGTATTGCTGCCATTCTCGGGACCGGTTCCAACAGCTGTCTCTTCGACGGGAAGGATGTTGTCCGGAATGTCCGTTCAGGAGGTTTTATACTGGGTGATGAAGGAGGGGCGGTCAGGCTTGGCAAGATTTTCATGTCGGACTTCCTCAAGGGCCTCGTTCCGGAACCTGTCGCAAGTGAGTTTGCAAAGGATTTCGAGGTGGATTACATGACGGTGGTGCAGAATGTCTATAAGGGCGGCGCCCCGGCCAGATACCTGGGCTCCTTCGCCCCCTGGATAGTCTCGAGATACGATTCTTCTGAATATGTGAAGGAGCTTGTCGAAAGCAATTTCCGGGATTTCTGCAGTCGGGTGCTTCTTCAGTACGACACGGCAGCCTATCACGTGGGAGTCGTGGGCGGTTTCGGCTATGCTTACAGGGCAATCCTTAAGAAGGTGGCCGAACCTCTCGGTATAAAGTTCTCCAAGTTCATCCAATCACCGGTCGATGGACTTGTGGATTATCATCTGTGCCATGAACGTTCCTGAAAGATATCCGTCCAAGCTTCTCGAAGACGCCGTTCAGGCGATCGGATCCCTGCCAGGGGTGGGGAAGAGGAGCGCCTTGCGCCTTGCCCTCCATCTGCTGAGACAGCCGAATGAGAACGTTCATCACTTCGCAGAGTCGATTGTCAGGCTCCGGGATGAGGCCAAGTACTGCAAGGTCTGCCAGATGATTTCCGACGATGATGTCTGTTCTATCTGTTCCGATAACAGCCGGGATAAGAGGACCATCTGCGTGGTTGAGAATGTCCGGGACGTAATGAGCATAGAAAATACCGGCCAGTACCATGGGGTCTATCATGTCTTAGGCGGTATCATTTCCCCGATCGCAGGAGTCGGTCCTTCCGACCTGACCATTTCCGAGCTTGTCGAGAGGGTCAGGGAGATGACTTCATCGGCTGCGGACATCCCTTCCGAGGTTGAGGTTATACTTGCCCTGAGCGGTGACGTGGAAGGGGAGACCACCTCATTCTACATCTACCGTCAGATCTCGGGTTATGGGGTACGGGTGTCTTCCCTTGCCCGCGGCCTGGGATTCGGGGATGATCTTGAATATGCCGACGAACTTACCCTCGGCCGTTCCATCACCGGTCGCCAGCCGTTCAAGCCGTGATAGTACTCCAAGCGATACTCCTTGCCGTATCCCTCTGTGCGGACTGTTTCGCCGTCACGACCTGCTCAAGCGTGACGCTTAAGTCGGTGACCTGGCGGAAAGTCCTTCAGATTGCATTGGTCTTCGCCTTCGTACAGACCCTTCTGATGCTTATTGGCTGGCTTTTCGGCGACCTGTTTGTCGGTTTCATCCATAGGGCGGCAAAGATTATCGGTTTCCTGCTTCTCCTTTATGTCGGAGGGTCGATGATCCTCGAAGGGATCAGGAACGAGGAGGAACCCCGGGACCTCAATGGGATGAGGAATATAATCATAGGGGCGGTAGCCACTAGTATCGATGCCCTGGCAGTCGGGGTGAGCATGTCCCTGGGCCAGGTCGGCCAGGATCCCCTGGCAGTTGACCATGCCGTCATGGTAAACACCATGATAGCTGACCATGTTGCGGTGTTTGTTGTGACGATGATTTCCGTTTTTGCAGGAATGTACGGAGGCTACCGTGTCGGACGGCGCTACGGTCGCCCGGCGGAAATCATCGGTGGCACCGTTCTTATCGGCATCGGAATTGGGGTTTTGATTGGTTTTTTCTAAAAATCTGATAATGAGATGCTTCGCCTTCCGGCCACTGCCACCCTCGGCACGTTAAGAGGGAGGGGCCCTTTGGGAGGGGTCTCGAAGCGACGGTCCGGAAGGTGAAGCATCTCATTATCCGGCATTTGTCAAAAAAAGAAAATATTTATATTTTTGCGGACTGGCTTCTCCGTATAGTCAGGGCTTAAGGGTAATTCTTAGAGGCAAAACTGTAAAGGCATGATCGCGATCTTCTACAGGCGGAATGGCAGGCTGGTGGTCTCCCAGTCCGAAACGGAGCTTTCCAAGCTGAATAGGGACGATGTCCTCTGGATCGACCTCCTCTCCCCGTCGGGTGAGGAGAAACACACCGTGGACGAATTCCTTGGCGAGGAGATCCAGAGCCGTGCTCAGGCCGAGGAGATCGAGAGCTCATCAAGGTATTCAGAAACGGAGAATGCGATCTTTGCGAACACCAACTTCCTGATGCCGGGCCCTGAGGACTATTCGATGGAGGCCGTCTCGTTTACCTTTGTCGATAACTGCCTTACAACCCTCCGTGACGTTCCCCTCCGTTCCTTTACCGAATTGCAGAGAAGGATTGTCGCAAAACCCCAGATGTATCCCTCCGGTTACACGGTTTTTGTGAGCATTATGGACCAGCGAGTCGACCTCGACGCCGACATGATCGAGCTGATGAGCAAGGAGATCGCCCAGTACAGCAAGAGGATCAACCAGCAGGAGGACATCAACGAAGACTTCCTCCTGGACATCAACCAGCTCCAGGAGAACACGATGATAGTCAGGGAGAACATCATCGACAAGCAGCGCCTGATCACCAACATGATCAAGAGCGACAAATATCCCCCGGAGTTGCAGGCCAGGTTCAACGTCATTCTCCAGGACATCACTTCTCTTATAAACCACGCCAACTTCAGTTTTGAGAGGCTGGAGTACCTCCAGGAAACAGTCCTCGGTCTTATCAATCTGGACCAGAACAACATAATGAAGATCTTCACCCTTGTGTCGGTGCTCCTGATGCCTCCGACCCTGGTTGCTAGTTTCTATGGGATGAACGTTCCGCTGCCATTCCAGGACAAGAACATTGCATGGCTGGGACTCCTGATTTTCATGCTCCTTCTGGTCGGTTTCGTCCTATACATTTTCAGGAGAAAGAAAATGCTCTGATTTTTTCTTCGGAGCTATTGTAAATCAGATATTTTTGTCTATTTTTGCAGGCCTTTTGACAAGACCGGCCTGACGGTCGCGTCTTGTAGGGCGAATAAATATTGTTAAACAACTAGTTATCTTATCATTACCATTATGGCAGAAGAAACAAAGAAAACTTTCACGAACGCCTCAGTCGCTCCCGCTGATTTCGATTGGGAAGCATTCGAAGGCAGCTCCGAGATCTACGGAAAGAACGACAGGAAGGAGATCGAAGAGGCTTACGACCAGACTCTCTCAAAGATCGTTGAGAATGAAGTGGTCGAAGGTACTGTTACAGCCATCTCCAAGAGAGAGGTTATCGTCAACATAGGCTACAAGAGCGAGG
>JAGCWD010000072.1 GCA_017962025.1 Bacteroidales bacterium | reverse complement strand
GATAAGGCCCGTCTGGCTGGTGACATAGGGATCCTGGAGCTTTGCAAACATCTTCTCCTTAAGGTTCTTCCCGGGAATGTCACGGTAGAAGGGATCGGTTCCGTCCACGACACCTATTATAGCCTTTGAATAATGTTTCGCGCCGGCGCTGTCGATAAAGTCCCTCCTGAGATCGACTACAAGCTTTCCTCCGTTGTACATCCTCATCCTCTCGGTGTCGGTCACTTCTGCCACATGGGTCACCTCTATGTTTTCAGAGTGGCAGTATTCTTTGAACTTCTCTTCATCCTTAGCCTCGATCACCACTGCCATCCTTTCCTGGGACTCGCTGATTGCCAGTTCGGTGGAGTTCATGCCGCTGTATTTCACCGGGACCCTGTCCAGATAGATGTCAAGACCGGCAGTAAGTTCTCCGATGGCAACACTCACTCCGCCTGCTCCGAAATCGTTCGATTTCTTTATGAGACGGGTGACTTCAGGTCTGCGGAAAAGTCTCTCGAGTTTCCTTTCCTCCGGTGGATTTCCTTTCTGGACCTCGCTTCCGCAGGTCTCGAGGGATTCTTCCGTGTGCTCTTTCGAGGAACCGGTTGCTCCTCCGATTCCGTCCCGTCCGGTACGTCCTCCGAGCATCAGGACCACATCCCCTGGCTTCGGGCTTTCCCTTCTTACGTTAGAGGCCTTTACGGCACCGACGACAGCTCCAACCTCCATCCTCTTGGCGGTGTACCCGTCATGGAATATCTCCCTGACATGGGTGGTGGCGAGACCGATCTGGTTGCCGTAACTTGAATATCCTGCCGCGGCTTTCCTTGTGATTACCTTCTGAGGAAGTTTTCCGGGAATGGTCTCGGAGACTTTCTTGTAGATGTCTCCTGCACCTGTGACACGCATGGCCTGATAAACGTATGACCGTCCTGACAGTGGATCCCTGATGGCTCCGCCCAGACAGGTGGCCGCACCTCCAAACGGTTCGATCTCTGTGGGATGGTTGTGAGTCTCGTTTTTGAACATCAGAAGCCAACGTTCCGTTGTCTCCTGATGTTCATCCACCCCCCTGCACCCCCCGGGGGGACTGAGGGGCGTTCCCCTCAGACTCCCTGAGTCGCAAAGCTCCGAAGGGTACTCTACATCCACATCAATGAATATGCTGCAGGCGTTGTTTTCCTCGCTGACCTCCATGTCGTCCAACTTGCCTGCATTCCTGAGATACCTTGCACCGATAGTGGCCATGTCCATGAGGTTGAGTCCCTTGTGTTCGCGCCCAAGATCCTTCCGCATCTTCAGGTACAGGTTCATCGTACCCTCGATGTCTTCCTTTATGAAAGAGTCTTCGATTGAGATGTCCTCGAGTTCTGTGGTGAAGGTTGTATGCCGGCAGTGGTCGCTCCAGTAGGTGTCCAGTATCCTGAGTTCCGTTTCGTTGGGATCACGTCCTTCTCCGGTGAAATACCTCACAACTTCTGCAAGGTCGTCCTCGTTCATGGCGAGCCCCATTTTCTTGCAGAAATCCTTCAAGGCTCCACCCTCCATGTCCCTGAATCCTTCCAGTACAGGTACCGGTTTCACTGCGGCATGCTCTGTGTCCGAGAGTTTTCCAAGGTCTTTTTCCCTGGATTCCACGGGATTGATGACGTAATGGCGGATCTTGTCCAGGACATCTTCACTTGCATCATTGTCGATTATGAGCAACTTTGAACTCTTAATGCTGATTTCGGCCTTCGGATCGATCAGGTGGACACAGTCAACAGCCGAAGCAGCCCTTTGGTCAAACTGACCGGGGAGGTATTCGACAGCGATGTATTTTGCCCCCTCCAAACCGATCTCGTCAGTCACCTTGTCGGTCACTATCTCGCCGAACACGCTGTAGCGGCTCTTTTCCAGGAGTTCTGGGGTAAATCCGAACAGATCGTAGGCATTGACCAGACGCAGGGTCTTGAGATTGAGTTGAAGATTCTCATTTAGTTCCTGAAGAAGGCTGTTGGCTTCCACCTGGAACTCAGGGTACTTTTCAACAAAGATGCGGTAGTTCTTCATTTCTTGAATATGGATGATTGTTCTAGAAGTCCATTGTCAGTCCGAAGCCACCGGACCTTGTAGGCCCGAGGTTTAAGGAATAGTCCCTCCTGACTGAGGGATCGGAATTATAGGTCTTCGCCAGGTTTCCGAGCTTTACCCATCCGCCGAAATCCATCGCCCCTCCAATAAGGGCGAAGGCTCCTCCTATCAGAAAAGAAGGATCTTTGATAATGTAGTCGGAACGGTAATATATCAGGTTGAAGACAAGGTCGCTGGCAACATAGGAAAGGCCTAGCGTCCACATGTATCGTCCCCAGGTCTGAAGACTCTGGGCGCCATAGTATTTCTTCCAGAAAGAGTTGGACACATCGCCGGAAGACAGGAATCTGTTGCTTTCGGTGAACATCAGTCTTCCGTGGAACCGCTCAAGCGGTCCGTCATTTTCCGGAGAGACAGTGGCGATCTTCGGAGAGTACAGGTCCTGATAATCCACGGAACCCTTGTTCTGGGCAAGGGTTCCGGTTAAAGAAACTGACAGGAGTGCGATGCAGAGCAGCAGTCTGTTCATGTCCCTGGATTAAAAATTGGGAACTTCAAAGACCTGTGGCAGGATGGTTGCTCCTTCATTGATTTCCTTGGCCGTAGCCAATATCTTCATTCCGGCGATGTCGGTCTCCTGCTTGAGTCCGAGTCCCTTGTAGACCCAGACCTTGACCTGTGCCTTCATTCCCTGGGCTTCATTCTCCATGGTGTAGACTGTGCAGTCTTTATCCAGGAATTTCTCTTTTCCGACTTCCTTGATGTTGTACTTCTTTATGGCATCTTCGGAAAGGTCGTTGAAGTTGGGCTGCTCAGTGTTTACTTCCTGGACAGACTTGAGGGCATAGTTGACGGACCAGATCTTGCCTTCCTTGGTGATAACTGCGGATTCGACATCACCCATTCCAGGGACACTCATCTTGGTCTTCTGGCATTCAAGGGCTCCGGAGTTGTCAATGTAGGTAGTGGATTCGACATTCTGTCCCATAACGGAAGTATTGTACTTTACAGTAGCTGACTTGAATCCATATCTCTTGCTGCCTTCCTGGGCGAAGAGGCTGACTGTTGCCAGAAGCAGCAGGCTTGTGAAAATAAGTTTGGTTTTCATGATGGGATTAATTTGTTATTCGTTTTCTGTTTTTTCAACTGCTTTGAAATAGCGGTAGGAATTGACTTTCAATTCTCCAGCAGCGGGTTCGTCAAGCACTACGATCCCGTTTTCATGGAGCTGAAGGGCGGAGAGGGTCACGTAGTGTGATACCGGTCCTTCCACTGCCTGGGCTACAACCCTTGCCTTCTTGCTTCCGAATGCAAGGATCAGGACTTCGTTTGCACTGCAGACTGTTTCCACTCCCACAGTCATGGCTCTCTTTGGGACCTGGCTGGTGTCGCCTCCGAAGAATCGGGAGTTGACTTCGATGGTGTCCTGTGTCAGGGTGACCACCCTTGTCCTGGAATTGAGGGATGAGAAGGGTTCGTTGAAGGCGAGGTGGCCGTCTTCACCGACTCCCCCGAGGAAAAGGTCGATTCCGCCGGCATCTAGAATGGCCATTTCATAGTCCTCGCACTCTTTGTCTAGGTCGGGGGCGTTGCCGTTGAGGATGTGAATATTGCCGGCAGGGATGTCTATCTTGTCGAACAGGTTCCTGTACATGAAGCTGTGATAGCTTTCAGGATGCTTCTCCGGGATTCCGACATATTCATCCATATTGAAGGTAATCACATTCTTGAACGAGACTTCTCCCGCCTCGCACATCCTGGCCAGTTCAGCATAGGTGTCCATAGGTGTAGATCCGGTCGGAAGTCCCAGGACGAAAGGGGCATCGGTGACTTCTGCCTTGGCCTTGATTGCATTAGCGATATAATGGGCCGCCCAGATGGAGGCCTCCTTCTTCGAATCTCTGATAATAACTCTCATGATCTCCGTTTATTTTAGTCTTAAAAATACTTCGATGGCCTGATATTCAGCCATTCCAAGGTTATCGTACAATTTGGCTGTGTTCTGTGTCCTCTCTTCTGCCCGCTGCCAGAATTCCCTAGGATCGTCACCGGGGAAAGGAACGATGTCTTTCTGGGATAGGTGGCGGAATATGGCATGACGCTTCTCAATCAATTCATCGGGACTGAGCGGCACCGCCATGTCAACTCTCCAGAGCTCCCACTCCATCCATGCGCCCCTGTAGAGCCAGATGGTAGTGCTGTCAAGCCAGTCGTTCCCTTCTTCTTTAAGCTGCTCGATGGCCTCGAGGGCGGCTTCCGTACAAACCCTGTGGGTTCCGTGAGGATCCGCAAGGTCGCCTGCCATGTATATCTGGTCAGGTCTCAGCTTGAGGATGAGATCCTTTATTATGTTGAGATCAGTCTGCGTGGCGGGAAGCTTGGTCACTCCTCCGGATTCATAGAAGGGCAGGTTGAGGAAATGGACGTTCGTTTCGGCATCCAGCCCGAAACTCCTCACTGCCCCGCGAGCCTCGCTTCTGCGGATTGCAGCCTTAAGGGCGAGCAGTTCCTTGGGCTCCGGTTCACCTGGTTTCTTAGTGTTGATTATGTATTTCACCTCGTCAAACCTTTCGCCGAATCCGAGTTGGCTGGCTGCATCCATGTGCTGGAGGACAACGTCGTCGTGGACGGCAAGGTCACCTGAAGTCTCGTAGGCCACATGTACGTCATGTCCCTGATGGACAAGGCGGATGAATGTACCTCCCATAGAGATGACATCATCGTCCGGGTGGGGAGAGAAGATCAACACCTTTTTGGGGAACGGGACGGACTTTACCGGCCTTGTGGTGTCGTCTGCATTGGGTTTTCCACCGGGCCAGCCAGTGATGGTGTGCTGGAACTCGTTGAAAACGTCTATGTTGACCTTGTCATAAGGTCCGTAAAGATCCAGGAGTTCTCCGAGGGAATTCTCCAGGTAATCTTTCTGGGTTAACTTCAGGATTGGCTTCCCGACTGTTTCGCACAGCCAGGCCACTGCTTTCCGGACAAGTTTCGGAGTCCACTGGCAGGGGCCTACGAGCCAGGGAGCAACCTTCCTGGTCAGCATTGAGGCGGACATCTCATCTGTATAGAAGGAGATGTTGTCATGCTTTTGGAGGAAAGATGCAGGGCAGGAAGGATCTATTTCTTTTTCAACTATCCTGCTTACTATCCCAGCCTTGTCTTCACCCCACGCCATGAGGATTATTCTCTTGGCACTCATTATGGTACCGATGCCCACTGTGATCGCGGACTTGGGTGTCACTGAGATGTCGCCATTGAAATTCCTGGCCTGGATCTTCCTGGACTGGTAAGAAAGGGGAACGGTACGGGTGGAACTCTTCTCCGAGGCTCCTGCATCGTTGAATCCGACCTGTCCGCCTTCTCCGACACCAATCACCAGAAGGTCTAATCCACGTGCGATCTTGTCGAACTCTATACAGTAGTCGGACACCTTTTCCTGGGGGACTGTGCCATCAGGAATGTGGATATTATCAGGACGGATGTCCACAAGGTCGAGGAATTCCCTGTGAAGCCTGTTGTTGCGGCTTTGAGCCGAGTCCTTGCTGCAGGGATAATATTCATCGATGGAGAACACTTCCACGTTGGAGAAAGAAACAGCCCCCTCCTGGTACTTTGAAGCCAGCCACCTGTAAAGTGATACGGGTGTGACACCGGTAGTAAGTCCAAGTTTGAACGGTCTGGAAGGGGAGGCCTTTTGATGTTCCTGGATAGCTTTGATGACGATTTCCCCAACTTTTTCGCTGCCGGTCAATGCGTCATCAAAGATTTCGGTAGTGATCCTTTCGTGGGAATGGAGGATGCCTCTCGGGAGTTTTTCCTCGATCAGGCCACCGTCCTTCGGTAAAGAGAAATGCCTCATTTCCTAGAGCCTGTTGTAGTCGGGGGAGAAGGAGTCTCCGTGTTCGATGTCACCGTAGGTCATTCCCTTCTTCAGCCAGTTGTAGCGCTGCTGTGCCGTGCCGTGTGTGAAGGAATCCGAAACGACATAACCCTGTGATTTCTTCTGGAGATAGTCGTCACCGATCTTGGCGGCGCAGTTGAGGGCCTTTTCGATGTCTCCGGCCTCCAGTGAACGATACCTGGCATTGTCGTTGTTGGCCCAGACCCCGGCGTAATAGTCAGCCTGGAGTTCAAGCCTTACGCTATACTGGTTGGCAATGGTCTTGCTGGACCTGTTCATGATCTGATGGGCCTTGTCCAGGGTTCCGAGAAGGTGCTGGACATGGTGACCGACCTCATGTGCGATAACATACGCGTAAGCAAGGTCACCGTCAGCGCCGATCTGCTGCTTCATGTTGGTGAAGAAGCTGAGGTCGATGTAAACGGTCTGGTCTGCCGAGCAGTAGAAAGGACCTACCTGGGAATTGGCGGTTCCGCAACCCGAGGAAGTCACTCCGGTGTAGAGAACCATCTTGGGTGGCTGGTACTGGTAGCCGTACTTGGCGAACTGGGCGGTCCAGACGTCTTCTGTTCCGGCAAGGATTTTCTTGGCGAAGGATGCCAGTTCCTGTTCCTCAGGGCTGAATGTGACTTCAGAGTTCTGCGGGATTGTCTGTGTTCCGGCATTCTGGAGTACCGCTGTGGGGTCTCCTCCAAGGAGCATGACAATCAGTGCGATGATCAGAGCGCCACCGCCGATACCACCGGCTATGGCTCCACCGCTCATTCCTCTGCGGTCTTCGACATTGGTGCTTTCGCGTCTTCCTTCTAGTCTCATGTTATTCGTTTTTTATGGATTAATCTTTTTATGTATGCCTTCTATCTTACAAAGATAAGCAGAATTTCTGTCAATAAGTATACCATTTAACGCCTTATTCATTTTGGATTTTCGATGAAAGTAAATATCTTTGCAATCCCACGTTTTCCATGCCCGAATGGCGGAATTGGTAGACGCGTTGGACTCAAAATCCAATGTCCTTCAAAGACGTGCCGGTTCGAGCCCGGCTTTGGGCACAAAGAGGCCAGGTTTTTCGCCTGGCCTCTTTTGTGCCTTTTTCGGCCGCATGATACGGCATGGGCTCCTTTTTCTGCTCGGCCCCTATGCTTTTTTTATGGGGAGGTTCCCCAAAGGAAAGGAAAATTCCTAAAACCTTCCTTTTGGCCCTCCACAGGTTCTTCAAAGGGAAGAATAACGCCTTAATCCTTCCTTTTTACCCACCTGGATGCTTTATAGTTATGTTAGTACCCGGAATGGAAATCAGGCCGCCGAGACGGAAAGATAGATGATGCCAGCTGAAAGGATCAGCAGGACTGCCGCTGCGAGGAGGTAGCAGAGTCCGGTCTTTATCGTGAGCTTCAGACTCTTTTTCCAGTTCAGGTCGAACAACTGGCAGTAGTCCAGCATCAGCAATAGTCCCATCAGCCCGACACCTATTTCTCCTTTATCTCCCGAAAGGAACAGGGAGAAAAACATGAAGAAGCAGAACTGGCAAAGGACATAGGCCGCAGCGGCAGCACAGGCGGATATCCCCATTCCCTTTTTTCTCAAGGCGAGGCACATCGCGAACCACAGGAACAGGAAATTGGTCAGGAACAAGTGGACTCCCTGGCTTCTCATGGAACTCTCGAATGCAGCCAGCGAGGCTTTGGCGGGACTGTCCACCAGTTCCGGGTGCTTGTCCAATATCAGCAGATTATAGAAATCAACCACTTTTATTACCTTTCTCACTACCACTTCATTCTTGCTGGTCCCCAGCGAGTCGGAAGGATCAACCGGTTCGGATTCTTCATCCGAGTCTTCAATTGTCCTTTCAATCGTGGTTTCATTGCCGAGGTCCCTGGAAGTTTTATTGTCTTTTGAGAAATCCGGATTGACTATTGATGAGACAAGGGCGAAGAAGGCATAGAATATAATCAGTGAGGTCAAAGGAGCAAGATATCGTTCATGCTGGCCTTTGATGTAGTCCCTTATCATGTAGCCCGGGCGTAACAGCAGATGGACGAATGTACGCTTGGCATCATCGTTAAGGAAGGGGATATTGTCGAAAGCTCCTTTATAGAAGTCCCCTTTACGGGATTTTGATTTACGTCTCGACCAAGGCATGAAGCCGAGCTTCTGCCAGATAGTGAAAGCCCTCAATCGGGCGAGGAGTCTCTTTTTGGACATCATAGACCAAAGGTACGAATTTTTGTTTTTTGTGTTATATTTGTAATATTCCAAAGTTGTTCTGACCCATGCGAAATACTTTTGCCTTCTTTTTCTTGGCCGCGGCATTATGCCTTGTTCAGGCTTGCGGAGAAAAATATGTTTTCAGCCTTGACGAACACATCGGCATATGTGGAACCGGTTGGGCTGAAGCCGCCCAGAAATGCGGCCTTGACTATCTCGAGGCAAACGTCAGTTCTTTCCTCTGTCCTGAGAGCGATGATTCGGTTTTCACTGCTAATCGTGAAGCTCTGGCCGGAGACCTTCCTATCTATTCTGCCAATGGTTATTTCCCTGGCTCCATCAAGGTGGTAGGGCCTCAGGCGGAGACCGGACGTGCTATCAAATATTCAGGGACGGCAATAAGGAGGGCCGCCGAGATTGGGATAAAGGTTCTAGTCCTCGGGAGCAGCGGTTCTCGTTCAATCCCTGAAGGTTTCTCTAGGGAAGACGCTGAAAAACAGTTTCTTGCTCTGTTGAAAGGAATAGCTCCCACCGCGGAGAAATATGGGGTTGTCGTGGCGATTGAACCTCTCCAGCATTCTGAAACCAATTTCATCAATACTGTTAGTGAGGGTGCCGCCATTGCCAGACAGGCAGGTAGCCCCAACATCTGTGTCATCGCCGACTTCTTCCACATGGCCAGGGTCGGAGAGGCTCCTGAATCGATTATAGAGAATGCCGACAAACTTGTCCACTGCCATATCGCCGAAAAGGAGGAAAGGACGCCACCCGGAGTGAAAGGAGATGATTTCACTCCTTACTACAAGGCCCTGAAGGAGATACATTACACCGGACGTATTTCAATCGAGTGCGGTTGGAAAGATATCGAGTCACAACTTCCGGTAGCAGTGAAGACAATGAAAGAACAGATTAATTCAGTAAAATAAACACTAAAAAACCAATTACTTATGCAGACAAGGAGGGAATTCATCAAGACCAGCCTGATCGGCACCGGAGGCCTGATGCTGGGTGGCCTGGCCCTTGATTCCAAGATTTATGCAAGGGCGAAGAATGCCAATGACATCGTAAAGGTCGGAATCGTGGGATTCTCGGACCGTTGCCGCGGTTCGCTCATCCCTTCGTTCATGAACCATGCAAAGGAGCTCGGCTTCGAGATCGTCGCCGTATCCGACATCTGGAAACGCCGTCGCGAGGAAGCTGCACAGTTCTTCAAGAGCAAGTATGGCATGGATGTGAAACTCTTCCGCAACAATGAGGAACTCTATGCTGCTGGAATATGTGACGCTGTCATCATCTCTACCGCAGACTTCCAGCATGCCACCCATCTGGTTGAGGCAGTGGAGGCCGGTTGCGACGCCTATTGTGAGAAGCCCTTCGCGGAAACGATGGAAGACGCCCGCCGTGCACTCAAGATCGCGAAGGCGTCCAACAGGATCATCCAGATCGGTTCCCAGCGTCGTTCGGCTCCCAATTACCAGGCGGCTTATGAATATATCCGTTCCGGTAAGTTCGGTCCGATCACGATGGTGGAGATGACCTGGAATGTCAACCAGCCCGGACGCTGGCGCCGTCCTGCCCTCGTGGCTGAATGCCGCGAAGAGGACACTGACTGGAAGCGCTTTCTCTGCAACCGTCCCTATGAACCGTGGGATCCCAGGAAGTATCTGGAATACAGGCTCTTCTGGCCTTACTCATCAGGTATTCCCGGGCAGTGGATGTCCCATCAGATCGACACTGTCCACTGGTTCACCGGGCTCAACCATCCACGTAGCGTAGCTGCCAATGGAGGCATCTATCTCTGGAGGGACGGAAGGCGCAATTTCGACACCATGACCGCGGTCATGGATTATGGTCCGGAGGGGAGTGACGAGGGCTTCCAGGTCCTTTATACCTCCCGTTTCACCAACTCTGCGGGCGGAGTAAAGGAACTCTATTTCTCCAACGGAGGTACCCTGAATCTCGACACCAATGAGGTAACCTCAGCAGGCGGACTCTCCGCAAACGATGCTGCCGACATGGGCATGGAGGCCAATCTTCTCGAGACCTTCAAGCTTCCTTCGGTAAAGGTTGACACGGCAGCAAATATGGGAGGCGATCCAATGACCAGCCTCCACATGCGTAACTGGATGGAATGTGTCCTGAGCCGCAAGGAGACCAATGCTCCTGTCCAGGCCGGTTACAACCATTCGATTGCCACGATGATGGCCAACGCTGCTGCAAGGACCGGCGAAAAGGTTACTTTCGACGAGAGTAAGCAGGAAATAATAGCGGGAGGGAAACCTTTCCGCCCGTTCAAAGGCTTATAGCCCGAACTGCCTGTCGGCAAAATCGAGCATCCAGACCCAGTCTATCATTGAAATGCCATGGTCCAGGTCCCTTCGGACGTATCCGAGGACCGGACCTATGGCTTTTGTATCATAGTCATCGGGCCATGAAACCTTCGGCAGGCCAGGTTTCCCCAGGAACTCCCAGACCGGACTGGCGGCCTGGACCGAGAGGAATTCACCCTTAGTGTCGAACCATGGTTGGTCGAAACCTTCCACCAGGAGTGCCCTGGGTGCAATACAGGTCAGGAATAGATGCTGGTCGAAGGGCATAATGTCCTCGTGACCGGCATAGCGAGAATATGCCTTGCAGTACCAGTGGGTGAAACTCCTCATTTCGGTAGTGATGGTTTCCCCGAAGTTCCGTTTTGCAAGTGGGACACCCCCGCCTCCGGTCTGATTCGGCACCACAACGGGGAATCTCTCATCGAACGCTCCGGCTACGAGAGCTGCCTTGCCCAGTCTTGAATATCCTGTCAGAAGCACCTTCCCTTCGTCAAGGGCAGGGTCCCTTTCGATCATGTCCATTCCCCTCATCAGGCCCCAGCCCCATGCCGCGAGGGCTGTGGTATTGTCTGTCCTGGAAGGATCCCTATCTCCCCAGAGTGAGAAAAGGCGTGTATATGCGAATTCCTCCTGGAGGGGTTTCCCATCCGGTCCTTTGTCTCCCGACTCAGGGTCCGGGGAGAGCTCTGCATAACATGCGGTCACAAGGGCATAACCCCTGGCTACAAGCAGGTCGGCAGGGAGTCTTGTTATAGAACTTGGATCAGAGAGTATTCCACGTGCATCCGGGTCGGCCTTGAAACCATATTTAGCCCTCATCCAGACGTCAGGAACGATAATCTCAGGATCTGGCAGGACCGTGTGGTTCCCTTCGTAATTGAGCAGGATTACAGTGGGAACCGGCCCTTTCGCACGTGCCGGAGTGATGATAAGCCAATCCACTGACGGGCCGCTCTTGTCCGCCTTGAACCACATCCTCACCTGACGACGCAGGGCGGTCCCAGCCATGGTCTTTCCTTCTTCGATAGTCTCGAGGACAAGGGCTTCCGGGTTTCCGGGCATGCGTCCGTACATTTCGCTCTGGAAAATGTCAAGGATTTCTGAACGCCTGAGCTGCCAGTCTGCCTTGGACTTGACCTTTTTGCCGTTAGCGAAAACAAGCGGGTCTTCGAGCACGTAAGGTTCGACCTTGCTTTCGTCGTAATTTACTTCCTGTGCTTCGGAAGGGAAAGAGGCCACCCATGCGGCTGCTAAAAGAATTAGTGCTATCCTTTTCATATTCATGGACTATTATTTCGAAAAACTGAATCCTCCGAGGACGAAGAGGTCCTTGTCAGCTTCGCCACGGAAGCGCATCCTTATCGGCAGGACTCCTTTGAGAACTTCCTCGACCTTTGCCTCGAGGATTATGAATGATTTCCCATCTCCCGGAGGGACATCGAATGACGCCAGGACGTGGCCGTAGAGATACTCAGAGTACACAGATATCGTTCCTCCGGCTTTGGGGCAGACAGAGACAAGCATCTTTCCAGGTGCCTGCTTGAAGTCAAAATCCTTCCATGCCGCCATGTCGTTGTCACGTATCCCGTCAAGGTGGCTTTTCCTGTCGATTCTCACATGTCCGTGGAGAAGGCATGCCCTTCCGGCGACAGGATCTTTCCCAAGTTGGAGGTAAGGATCAAGGGGCAGTCCGGCTCCGGTAGACGTCATTGTCACTTCCTGAATGGATCCATCAGGAAGGATCTCTATGGGCTCCGCACAACTGTTCCTCATCGTCACTGTCCCACAGGTGGATCGGTGGTAGAAGACGTACCATCTGTCCTTGAAGCATACGACCGAACCATGATTGTTCCAAACGGCAGGGTCACAACCGTAATTGTCTATGATCACTCCACGGTACTTGTATGGCCCGGTAACCTTGTCCGAGGTAGCATATCCAAGGCAGGTTGGCATTCCCCGCCTGCTGATGTCGGCAAAGACCAGGTAATATGTCCCGTTGTGTTTGAAAGCCTGGATCCCCTCATGGAAATGATGCTCCTTCTCAGTAATGATCCCGTCTTGTATCGTAGAGCGGTCGATACTCCTCATGTCCGGGTTGAGCCTGGCACACTTCGCACTAAACTGCCCCCAGAAAAGCCAGGCCTGGCCGTCATCGTCGATGAACACCGAGGGATCGATCTGTCCGGCACCCTCAAGCGGCCTTCCGTCCCTGAAAGGGCCGTAAGGACTATCGCTTACGGCCGTGCCTTCCACGCTCCCGTTTCCGCCCTGCGAATAGAAAAGGTAGTACTTCCCATCCTTTTCGATGCAGTCAGGTGCATAGAGCAACTCGTCGTTGTAGGGAATTTCTGATGAACTGAAAGACCTGACCCCTGTCCAGTGTACCATGTCTTCAGTGGAGAAGACATCATAGTGCTTGGAGCAATAGTAAGAAGGATCATCGTCGCTGGAACCATAGATGAATAGTCTCGGAGAGGCCTCTCCGGGAATGACCCATACGCGAGCCTGCGGATCTGAATTGTAAGCCCTGGAAAGGAAAATCGGATTCTGTGCCGCAATGGCCGCGGAAAATGAAAGGAGGATCGAAGCTCCGATTAAGATTCTCTTCATGCTACTAATATACGGAGATTTTTCACTGATTTCTGGGATTTCTCACTATATTTATTGAATCAATCAAGGAATATGAAAACCAGGTTTTTTTTATTTGCGGCCTTCCTTATCCTCGCCGCCTGTACCACAGAGAAGGATCCGGTGGTTAATTACAAGCTCTATCTTGACTGGCCGGAGAGGCAGTTGCCAGATTTCTCCAAGTTGGGAGATCCGGACATCGTGGGAGTCAAGAACAACTTCGACCTGGTGGACATCGATGAGACCTTGAACCACTATGCACTCCTGATGGAAACCACCTTGAAAGTCAGGAAAGAAGAGGACTATACCTTCAAGGCTTCGACTGACGATGGCTCCAAGTTGTACGTTGACGGTGAGCTCTTGTATGACAACGATGGGGCCCACGGCCCGATCACCAAGATAGCCACCAAGAGGCTTTCCAAGGGCAAGCATAACCTTAGACTTGAATATTTTGACTGCGACAAGGGTCAGTCGATCAACTTCCTGTATATGACCCCTACCATACCGTGGAGGGAAATCAATGACCATCTGCTCAGGGATGAGGACCTTGCTACGGACAAGACCGACTTCGTCCTGCCTCAGATAAACGAAGCTTATGCGAGGTTTGCTGAATGGAAGGGGGACGACACGGTTCTTTGTTTCCCCATTATAACCGACGTCCATACTTCAGGCCGCTTCTCCTACAAGCACATAGGACATGCTGTCACTGCTGCTGAGGCTTTCGGTGCCGATTTCATGGTCAATTTCGGAGACATCGGGCTCAACGCGTACCCTGCAACTGAGAATTCCGCCTATGCCATGGAGATCGTTAACAACACCAGGGCCGAGATGGACAAATACGATGGGATCTGGCTCTACACACCCGGAAACCATGACTGGGATGCTGGAGAAGGTAAGTATTTCACTGATGATGACTTGGCAGGCTTTTTCCAGAAACCTTGGCAGGAAAGGGCAGGGGAGAACCTGCACCTCATCCCAGGCAAGACTTATGGTTGGTACGATGTGCCCGGCAAGGGCGTCAGGGTCATATTCCTGAACAGCCAGGGTACCGGGACGCAGGACGGTTCCTATTACCTCTTTGACGACGGACAGATGGCCTGGCTCCAGGGACTGCTAGACAGCACTCCGGTGGACCTCCCAGTAATAGTGATGGCGCATTACATGCCCCACCCCCTCGGAAGGTGGACGAATTCGACACCTACGGAGGAGACCCTGGCCGGCAACCAGCATGTGATGGACATCCTTGCTGCCTTTGCTGAGAAAGGTACGCTGGTAGGTATGTTCACCGGCGACGCCCATGTCAACATGTACGTTAAGGAACAGGGTGTCAACTATTTCATTTCACAAGGCTACGGCTGGGTCGTCCCGGATCTGATGCTTCCGGGCACCACACATGCGTTCTATGACTATAAGACTAACCTCTGTGTGGATGTGATGGCGGTGAAGCCAGGCAAACGTGAAGTCCACACTTTCAGGATCGGAGCAGGCGGGAAGGACTTTGACTGTTCGTTTACCTATTGAATTCTTCCAGTTTAGATCAAAAATCACTATTTTTGGCAAAATTCGTTCAAATGTACAAGAGAGTTCTGCTTAAACTCAGCGGCGAGATTCTCGGCGGTCCCGAAGGAAAGGGGTTGGAGCCGGAATATCTGAGAAAATATGCAAGGGAAATCGCCCAGGCCGCAAAGGCCGGTCTCCAGATCGGTGTAGTAAACGGAGGTGGTAACATATTCCGTGGCCTTCAGGGACTCGATAAGGGTTTCGACCGTGTCGGAGGAGACCGTATGGGTATGCTTGCAACAGTAATCAACTCGTTGGCTCTCAGCCAGTTTATAGAAGATGAAGGAGTCCATGCAGAGGTCTTTACAGCAACTCCCATGGAACCTTTTGTCCGTTATTACAACCGCGACAATGCTGTGAAGGTCCTTGAGAATGGTGGAGTCGCCCTTATCGCCGGTGGCACTGGCAATCCGTTCTTTACTACGGATTCAGGTGCAGCGCTCAGGGCTCTCGAGATTCGGGCTGACGTCATGCTGAAAGGCACGAAAGTTGACGGCGTCTACACCGCCGACCCCAAAAAGGTCCCCGATGCCGTGAAATATGAGGACATTACGTTCTCCGAAGCGATGGCAAAAGAACTCAGGGTACTTGACCAGACGGCCTACGCCCTGTGCAATGACGGGAACATGCCGATTATTGTATTCGATATCGATGCTCCCGGTGCCCTGAAGAAGATCCTTGACGGAGAAAAAGTCGGTACATTGGTTCATAAGTAATTTTTTGAGATATGTTAACAGAGAAAGCCAAAGAGATTCTGAAGGGTGTCGAAAACAAGATGGGTGACACCGTCAGTTTCCTTGAGGAAGACCTCAAGACTTACAGGGTGGGCAAGGCCAATCCTTCCATCCTCAATAATGTGACTGTCAACTACTATGGGACCGATACACCGGTTTCCCAGGTGGCTTCCATCAGTGTTCCCGATGCCAGGACCATTACCATCCAGCCTTGGGAAAGGAGTCTGATCTCTGCTATCGAGAAGGCCATCATGGCCGCCAACCTCGGTTTCACTCCCCAGAACAATGGTGAGATCATCCGTTGTCCCATACCTCCGCTTACAGAGGAGAGACGCAAGGACCTGATCAAGAAGGCCAAAGCTGCTGGTGAGAATGCAAAGGTGGCTGTCAGGAATGTCCGCCGCGAAGGAGTTGAGGCTTTGAAGAAAGCTCAGAAGGCGGGAGAGTTCTCAGAGGACGTCCAGAAAGAGGGAGAGGATGAGATCCAGAAGGTAACTGACGCAAAGGTCAAGGCTATAGATGTCCTCGTCTCGGCAAAGGAAAAGGAGATTCTGACTGTCTAGATTTTTGGGCTGTCACGGCTCCTTCCTTCCCCAATTTATATGCCGGAAATAGCAATCCAAGGATATCGTGGGTGTTTCCACGAGCAGGCTGCGAGAGCCTTCTACTCCCAAAGGGGAGAGGAGGTCTCGATAGTCGAGTGCCCGACGTTCGAGAGCTTGTTCGAGGCTCTTGGGGATGGACGTGCGGAGGGTGCTATAATGGCTATTGAGAACACCATTTCCGGAGGTCTCCTTCCCAATTTTGAATTGCTGAGATCAAATCCATACAAGATAAAGGGAGAGATCTATATCCCCATCCACCAGAACCTCATGGCCATTCCAGGGCAGAAGATCGAGGACATACATGAAGTCCGGACCCATTACATGGCCATCAACCAGACACGCCGGTTCTTCGAGAAGAATTGCCCATGGATTACTATGGTGGAGTCGGAAGACACTGCCAAGAGTGCCATAGATATCGCCTCCGAAGGTCTCATGGGAGTAGGTGCAGTCGCTTCTGAGCTTGCTGCTGAGGAGAATGGACTTGAGATACTTGCGCGAGGAATCGAGACCTACAAACAGAATTTCACGAGGTTCCTTATCCTCGACGATTCTATCAGCATTCCGAGGAGTTTAACCGACAAGGCATCCCTCTGCTTCACTCTTCCTCATAAGCCTGGTTCACTGGCCCAGGTCCTGACAGTGCTTTCATTCTATGACATGAATCTCACGAGGATCCAGTCGTTGCCTATCCCGGGGAAGGAATGGCAGTATTTCTTCTATGCCGACATCAAGTTTTCGGGCTACAACCGTTACCGGCAGGCCCTGAAGGCTGCCAGGCCTTTGATGGCGGATCTTTTCATTTTAGGTGAATATAAATCTTTTAATATATAAACACGAACTATGCGCATACAACCGGCTGAAAGGACAAAGGGTGTCCAGGAGTATTATTTCTCACGCAAACAGAAAGACCTTGATGCAGTTTCTGCAGAAAGGGCAGCCAAAGGGCTAGGCCCTCTCGTCAATCTTGGAATAGGTGCTCCTGACGGAATGCCTCCTCAGGCAGCTATCGACACGCTGAAGAAGGTAGCCCAGGCTACTGACAGCCATAAGTATCAGAACTACAAGGGTCTGCCTGTCCTTCGCCAGGCTTTTGCAGACTGGTACTCACGTTATTACGGTGTAACCCTCAATCCCAACGGAGGTATCCAGCCCCTCGTCGGCTCCAAGGAGGGCATACTTTTGATCAGCCTCGCCTTTGTCAATCCAGGTGATGTGGTTCTCGTCCCCGATCCGGGCTATCCTACCTATTCTTCCACAGTAAACCTTGTCGGCGGACAGGTCCAGAAGTACGACCTGAAGGAAGAAAACGGGTTCTTGCCCGATTTCGATGAACTTGAAAAGATGGATCTCTCCAGGGCTAAGTTGATGTGGGTCAATTATCCCAATATGCCCACGGGAGCCAAAGCCACGCCTGAGCTTTATCAGCGTCTTGTGGATTTCGCGCTCAAGCATAATATCCTGCTGGTCAATGATAATCCATATTCTTTCATCCTGACGGAGAACCCGATCTCGATCTTTTCTGCCGAAGGTTCTTGGGAGTGCTGCCTCGAACTGAATTCCCTCAGCAAGGCTCACAACATGAGTGGCTGGAGGGTTGGAATGGTTGCCGGTGATCCGGTCATGGTGAATGAGATCCTGAAGGTGAAGAGCCAGATGGATTCCGGTATGTTCAAGGCGATGCAGATCGCTGCCGTTGAGGCACTTGCACAGGGTCCTGATTGGTTTGAAACCCTGAATGCGGAGTACAGGCGTCGCCGTCTGGCCGCTGGCCGGATCTTCGATGCGCTAGGAGTCAAGTACAATCCTGATTCAGCCGGACTGTTCCTCTGGGGACGAATCCCGGACCCTGAATCCATCGAAAGACCCGAAGGGATGACCCCAGGAGAAGCACTTTCCGAGAAGATCCTCCATGCGACAGGAGTCTTCATTACTCCCGGATTCGTGTTCGGTAAGAATGGGGTAAATTATGTGCGCATCTCACTGTGTGCGCCCGTCCCCATCCTTGAAGATGCCCTCGAGCGTATCGAGGAATTCAAACGTAATCAATAATGGTTGTCGGAATAATAGGACTTGGCCTCATAGGAGGCTCGATGGCAATAGACCTCAAGAGACGTGGCTTTGCTGAAAGGGTGATCGGTGTCGAAAATGATCCGGTCGCTTCAGAGGCTGCCCTCAGAATGGGACTTGCAGACGAAATCGTCTCCTTCGAGGAGTGTGTCAGGGGAAGTGACATCGTAGTGGTAGCAGTTCCTGTAGGGGCTGCTGTCAAGATGCTTCCCAGGGTACTTGACATATTCATGGAAGATGGTTTTGGTGGCAAGATAGTGATTGACACCTGTTCCACCAAGAGCCAGATAACCCGTTCGGTGCATTACCATCCTCTTCGCGGCAGGTTCGTGGCCACCCACCCCATGGCAGGTACAGAGTACTCTGGTCCATGGGCTGCTATGCCCAATCTGTTCGACGGGAGAGCATGCATATTCGCCAATTCCGAAGATTCCGACCCTCAGGCCCTCAAAATAGTTGAGGATTTGTATGGAGTGCTTAACATGCGCCCCATCTACATGAATGCTGACAACCACGACGTCCACACCGCCTATGTCTCCCACATTTCCCATGTGACATCATTTGCCCTGGCTCTGACGGTCCTTGATAAGGAGCAGGATGAAAAGCACATTTTCGACCTTGCCTCCGGAGGTTTTTCCTCGACCGTACGTCTGGCTAAGAGTTCATCGGACATGTGGGTTCCGATCCTTACCCAGAACAGGGAGAATGTCCTCAAGGTGATAGATACCTATCTGGAGAAGATGAAGGAGTTCCGCGATGCCATTGACTCATATGACGATGAACGCATTGAAGGTCTCATTCATGAAGCAAACAAGATAAAGAAGATACTTAGATGACAATGGACAGAACCCTTGACACCATACCAGTCTCCGAGTGGGGATTTTTCGACGAGAGCATACCGCCTATCGTCATCGCCGGTCCGTGCAGCGCCGAGTCAGAGCTGCAGGTGATGATGACAGCGAAAGGGTTGCATGAATTCGGGATCCATGTATTCCGTGCCGGAATATGGAAACCCCGTACCCATCCGGGCTCTTTTGAAGGAGCCGGAGTGCCCGGCCTCAAATGGTTGCAGAAGGTACAAAGGGAGTTCGGAATGAAGGTTTGCACTGAAGTGGCCAACGAGAAGCATGTCTATGAGTGCATGAAGTATGGAATAGACATGGTCTGGATCGGTGCCCGTACAACCGCGAATCCTTTCATGGTCCAGGAGATTGCCGATGCGCTCCATGACACTGACATACCGGTGCTTGTCAAGAATCCTGTCAATCCTGACCTGGATCTCTGGGTCGGTGCGCTCGAAAGGCTCAATAGGGCAGGTGTCAGGAAGCTAGGTGTCATCCACAGAGGGTTTTCCACAACCCAGAAGATTCCTTACCGCAACCTCCCCGGTTGGCAGATCGCGGTGGAACTCCGTACCCGCTATCCCCAGATTCCTTTCTTCGCAGATCCAAGCCACATGGGTGGATCACGCCAATATCTTAAGGAACTGTCCCAGAGGGCTATGGACCTTGGCCTTGACGGCCTGATGGTAGAATCCCATTGTGATCCATCCTGTGCCTTGAGCGATGCTTCCCAGCAACTGGTTCCATCAGACTTAAAGACCTTGTTGGAGAGCTTGATTGTCAGGCAGAAACGTACCAACGACAGGGAATACAATGAGAACATCGAGCAGCTTCGTGCCAGGATCGATGTCATCGACGAGAACCTTCTGATTTCCCTTGGTTCCAGGATGGAGGTGTCCAGAAAGATGGGACAGTTCAAGAAAGCTCACAACATTGCCATTATCCAGGCTGAACGTTGGGATAAAGTCCTTTCAGACATGATCTCGAAGGGCAAGACCTACGGCCTTTCCGAAAAGTTCATCACGGATGTTTTCAATGCCATCCATGAGGCTTCCGTTGCCGAGCAAAACCGTATTTTGGAAGAATAACACTACTAATACCTCCATATATAGTATTGGTCTTTGACAATACTGTTGACGCGATATTCTTTCTTTGCTGAAGGGTGCCTTGCATGAAGTAGCGGCACATGGAAATTTATGTATATATCGTGTACCGGTCCCCATTATTCCGGTTCACGGCGAACTGAGCATCTTTTTTATCGTCGCCTTTTTCCAGGGTTACCCTGTGCTTTTGATTAAGAATATATAATGAACCCCGAAAGAGACATTCACTTTCGGGGTTCTTGATGTTGCAATCTATGTGAAATGCAGATTACTCGTTAGGAGCGACATCCCACCAGACTCTGTCCCAACGCTCGTCCCTGCCACCGCAGTAGGCGTCGATAGCCTTCTTGTACTCATCAGGGTTACGGTCGATGTCGGTTGACTCATAGGTGTGACGGTAAGGAAGGACAGTGTGTCCACCATTGCTCTCTGTCTGATACTCAGTGAGTTTCATGGCAGGAGTATTGGTCCTCCTCCAGTCAGACCAGGCCTCGATGGAGTCTGTCAGGAAGCCTGCAATCCACCTCTGCATGCGGACCTCATAGAGGGCCTGCTCCTTGTCGGCGGGCAGCGGGTGAGCGGCGATGTATTCGTCAACTCCCTCAGCCTCCTCAAATTCGAAGGAAGCACGGATTCCCTGCTCATACAGAGAGCTTGCATCTGCGGAGATGATTCCGAGCAGTGCAGCCTCTGCCATGTTGAAGAGGCTCCTTGCCGCGGTGAAGATTCCGTAGGTAGCAGTCTGTGCACAGTACTTCTGGCTGATGGAGCAGGACTTGTCGGCCCACTGGTGGACCATATCATTGGTCCTCTGGCCGTACTCGATTCCGAAATAGGCCTCATAGTCAGTCGGATCGCCAGGCCTCTTGCCGAGGTAAGCATCGTCGCCAATTGTGAAGCGTACGAACATACGGGGATCCTTGTACTCCTTGAGGGCGTCAACTATGTACTTGTTGGGGCCCCACTGGAGATCCCTTGAACCATAGTTGAGGTTACCGATGTAGTACAGGTAGGCGTAGGTCGCAGTGTTGTCATGCTTGTAGTGATAACCATCAGCAGCGGCGGTAATACCACCCTGGCCGTAGGCTGTACCGAAGCGGGTCTTCGCGGTCGAAGGATCGACGTCGGAGATTCTGAGGGCCATGTCCATACGGAGGGAAGCGTTGAACTTCTTCCAACGGGCGATGTTACCGTTGTACATGATATCGTTCTTGGTCAGGGAGCTGCTCTCGTCGAAGAGACCGTAGGCCTGCTCGAGATCGTTGAACAGGGCTGTGTAGATCTCCTGCTGGGAATCGAACTTCGGGAACCAGATGTCGTCTGAATCTGCCTTCCAAGCCTCGGACCAAGGAAGAGGGCCGAGCATGTCGGTAAGGTGCATCATGTACCATGCCCTGAGGGTCAGAGCAGCGGCTATCTGGTTGTTGTTTGTTCCGAACTGGCGGACATTCACCTCATCCTTAGTTTCCTCATCAGTGTTCATATTGATGATTGTGGTGAGGTTCTTCATCGGGGTGTAGTAGTAGTCCCTCGTAGCGAAGTAGAAGGTCGTCTTGAGGTCGCCGAACTGGTTGTTCACCGCCTCGGCCATGTAACCTGCCCAGCTGACCTGCCAGAGGTCATAGCTTGTGGAGGTGATGAACCCTCTCTGGGAGAAGCAGGCAAAGGTAAAGAGCATGTCCGTGTAAGGAGTGGACGGGCTGTTCGGGGAAAGGTTGATGTCTCCGAAGTCACCGGGCTTGCAGCTTGTAAGGGTTGCGGCTACGGCAAGTGCCGCAAGCATTGATTTTCTAAATATTCTCATAGTAGTAATCTCCATTTAATATTAGAAACTGCATCTGAAAGTGAAACCGAATGTCCTTGACGAAGGGTTCTGTCCACCTTCGAGCCAGTCAGTACTTGACTCTGAAGGGTCGAAGTTAGGAACTGCAGAGTAGATCAGCCAGGGGTTGGAAGCGACGAACGAGAGGCTCGCGCTGTTGAGGCCGATTCCGAGGTTGTCAACGAACCTCCTGGGGAAGTTGTAGGTCAGGGAGACCTCACGCATCTTCAGGTAAGTACGGTCGTACATCCAGTGGTCGTTGTCATACATTGCCTGATACTGGAAGTAATAGGCTGCGTTCATGTAGCAGTCGACAGGGTTTCCATCCTCATCGACACCGTTGACATGGACACCACCACCCTTGGCGACAGGTTCACGGACGTTGATACCCTTGTCATTGACATCGGCAGTCCAGGACGCAATACCGGAACCGGTCATCCACAGGTTGGAATATGAGAAGATCTGTCCACCGATGGTGTAGTCGAAGCTCATGCCGAGATTCCAGTTCTTGTAACGGAAGTTGGTGGAGAAACCACCGGTCCAGTCGGGCTGGAAGTTACCGATGTAATGAGGATCTCCTCCGAGGTCATAGACTGGCTGGTAGCCACCGCCCCACCATGCACTGGTGCTCTTCTTGACGACGATCTTTCCTTCATCGTTACGCTTCCAGCGGCCGAGGGTGTACATTACACCGATAGGGCTGCCTTCGTTGGCGTAGATACCGAAGTCATAGTAGAACCTGTTGTAGGCGAGGAAGTACTCTTCATAACCAGGATAGAGGTTCACGAGGGTGTTGACATTCTTTGCGATGTTGAAGTCACCTGTCCAGGTGAAATCACGGGTGCGGATGATGTCGCCACCTATCTCGAACTCGATACCCCTGTTCCTCACGAGACCAGTGTTGATCTGGCGGGTGTTGTAACCGGTCTGACCGGCGACAGGGAGGTTGAGGATCTGGTTCTTGGTGTCACGGTTGTAGAGGTTGATGTCACCATGTAGCCTGTTCTTGAACATCCTGAACTCAGTACCAACTTCGTAGGAAGTGGAGATAGTAGGCTTGATTGCCGGGTTGAGCTGTGTAGAGGACTGGGACTGTGCAGCAATGGTACCGTTGTACTTGGTGCCGGAACCATAGACATAGGTCGTAGCATAGGCGCCGAGGGTAGATCCTACCTGGGCGGCGCTTGCGCGCAGTTTCCAGAAGTCGAGCCAGTTGGCCTTGAAGAACTTGTTCAGCATGATGGAGACTGATGCACCACCATAGAGATAATGGTTGTTGGCGCTAGGCAATCTGGAATCCCAGTCATTACGTACGGAAAGGTCGATGAAATAGGTGTCATCGAATCCCATGGTGAGGTTACCGAAGACCGAACGGGTCTTGTAGTGTGTCTCGCTGTTGGAAGCGGACTTGATACCGTTGGATGCAGCCAGGTTAAAGTACCTGGGGATGGTAAGGCCGTCAGTGGTGTTGGCACCGAGGGTACCGTAATCATAATCGAGTTCCTCGACGAAGGCGGCGGCGTTGATGCCGAGGCGGTCGTTGATGAGGCTCTTGTCCCAGGTGATGCGGCCCTGATAGGTGAGTGTCATAGCATGGTTCTGGCTCTCTCCGTAGTAGGAGCTGAAGTTCCTGACGTTTGGAGCCTGATGGTACCTGCTTTCACCGTGATAGTTGCTGATGTTGGCCATCACTCGGCCGCCAACCTTGATGTTCCAGGGGAGACTGAACTCCACGTCACCGGTTGCGACATTGTAGAGGGTTGCACCATAGCTGTTGTGAAGGTACATGGTGGCCCAGGGGTTGTCGTGGAAAGTCGGATTGAAGTTCTCGTTCGAGGTGATGTTCCATGTCCTGACACTTCCGTCCGGACGCTCCCAGTCGCGGTAGTCCTTCATGTTGAGGTTCATGTGACCCCACTGTGTGAAGTCCATGAGGGGGCTGGTGATTTCACCATAACCGTCGGATGATCCGTTGTGGTTCTTCCTGTAGGTCATCTTGTAGTCAAGGGTTATCTTCATCCAGGAAGTGGGATCGATCATGGTCTTCATCGTGAGGTAACGCCTCTGTGCATCGGTGTTGTCCTTGATGGTGGTACGATCGGTGTTGGTGAAGGAAATACGGGTGTTGTAGTTCTTGCCTGAAGTAGAGACGGCGATGTTGGTCGTGTTGGTCCAACCGGTACGGAACATGTCGGCGGGATTGAACTGGAATGTCCAAGGATCTGCCTTCATGTACTTGCTGCTGGTAGGATCCCAGTAGAGGGCGTCAGCGACTTTCACATTCGGGTCGAAACGGGGACCCCAGTTCTCGTCATCACCCCAGTCGTAGTTGTACGATCCGTCCGGGTTCTGGCTCTCGAAATTACCGAGCAACCACTCGGGAGAGTTGGTATCCTCATTGGCATACTTCTCATTCTGACCGTAATACTGGCCATAACGACCGTATGATCCACCACCGAACTTATCCTGGATCTTCAGGTGGTTGTAGTACTTCTCCATCGTTGTGGTGTGGCTGAACTCTACATGGGTCTCGCCGTTCTTGGCGGAGCGGGTGGTGATGATCACGGCTCCGTTTGCTCCCTGGTAACCATACAGTGCCGTAGCAGCAGGTCCCTTGAGGATGTTGAGGCTCTCGACATCGTCCATGTTGAGGGCGCCCTGGCTTGCGATGGTTCCGTCAATTACATAAATAGGTGACGAACCGGAAAGGTTGTTGAACACGGAGGTACCACGGAGAACGATGGAACCGGCGTCGAGGTTGGTTCCTGCACGTGAGTAGAAACGTGCTCCGGAGACCTTACCGGCGAGAGACTGGCCGAGGTCGGTCTGACGTGCAATGGTCAGGTTCTCAGCGTCGATCTTGACGTTTGAGTAACCGATGGCCTTGTCCTTTCTCTTGATGCCCTGGGCCGTAACTACGACCTGCTCGAGCATCTCAGTGTCGGGAGAAAGCACCACGTTGACCACCTGGGCAGCAGTCATGGTCTGGTCGACCATACCGATGCAGGAGAAAACGAGGGTGCTGCCCGTAGGGACGTTGCGCAGGGTGTACTTTCCGGAAGCGTCAGTGATCGCTCCGTTGGTAGTTCCCTGGACAAAGACGGACGCTCCGATCACCGGAAGGCCGTCCTCCGCAGATGTGACCGTACCAGTGACGGTCATGTTCTGCGCGAACACCGTACCCATGCTTACGCAAAGGCACAGCAGCAAAGAGAATAATTTTTTACTCATAAGCTTAAACCTTAATTAAACTTAATAATTAGTTAAAAAAGGAAAGCCTAGAGTAGAAGGGGGCGTTTACAGTATCTTCATCATCTTTTCAACGCACTGTCGTTTCCTTTCCATATCAGGATGGACATAGAGATTCAGGGTTGTGCTTACATTTGAGTGGCCGAGCAAGGAGCTCAGGGTCTTGTAGTCACAATCAGCCTCTACACATCTGGTGGCAAAAGTATGCCTTAGGATATGGACTCTCCTGCGCGGAAGCCCCAGGACCTCGGTAACCCTTTTGAAATTGTTCCTGAAGGTCTGGGGATCGACAGGGGTGGATTCCCCGGAAGCTATGTATGTAGCATTGTTGCGCCCTTTCCGGAGCTTGACAAGGATCTTGCAGAGTATTCCGGTTACGGGAACATCACGGAAAGAGGTGGCTGTCTTGGGAGACCCTATCACCAATTCAGATCCCCGGATCGGTCCATCGGCATGATAAATCCGGTAAATAGTCCTTGAGATGTGGATCACTTGGTTGAAGAAATCCACATCGACCCATCTCAAGGCACAAACCTCGCCGATCCTTAATCCGCAGCAAAGACAGATGAGGAGGCCGGTGTTCATGCTGGTGGGATTGGTGATCAGATAATCTATGATCATCTTTTCCTCCCTGACAGGAAGGGCGGAAGGTACGGTCTTTTTCCGAATGTTCTTGGGGAACCTCATATCCATCGGGAAAGGATCGATCCATCCTCGCCTCTCGCTGTAGCGTACAATCATCTTGAGGACAACCAAGATGCTTTTAATGGAAGCAAGCGCCATACCCTGTTCGACACATCTGTCGACGAGTTCCTGCATACTGTCTGAAGTGATTTCGTCGATGTAGCCGAAGTTGGGTTTCAGGTGCTTTTCGATAGTCATTACATAAGCCGCCATCGAACTGGCTTTTACGTAGCGTTGTTTGTCAGCTTCCCAAAGCTGGCAAATAACATCAAAAGGTATATGAGTCATTATTATTGATTTGATTATTAATTCATTACAATTCACCACGCTAATAATTCCATAAAAAACACCATGTTCCGATTTGTTAGCAAAAACGGGTTTTGAATAAAAATTCTTAAGGCGTGGCTCCCTAGTTTGGTCAAGCCTAACGAGTTAAAACGATAAAAATCAATTGTTTTTCACGATTTGGCCTTTTTGAATAAGTTGCATAATTCCTTTTTTATTACTAAAATTGCAGGTCGGTTTTTGCAGTTTGTGTTCGTTTACGGGCGGATTATCCCCTTTTTACACTTCTGTTTTGCCGGCCGTAAATAGTTGAGAAAATCACTATTTCATCACTAAATATTAAGTTTAATAAAAAATTTAAGCTTATGAGTAAAAAATTTGTTGTTTTTTTACTGTGCCTCTGCGTGAGTATAGGCACGGTGTTCGCGCAGAACATGACTGTCACTGGTACAGTCACCTCTGCAGAAGACGGCCTTCCGGTAATCGGAGCGTCCGTTTTTGTCCAGGGGACTACCAACGGAGCGATTACTGACGCTTCCGGAAAGTACACCCTGCGCAACGTCCCTGCGGGCAGCACCCTCGTTTTCTCCTGCATCGGTATGGTCAACCAGACCCAGACTGCAGCTCAGGTGGTCAACGTGGTGCTTTCTCCCGACACTGAGATGCTCGAGCAGGTCGTCGTTACGGCCCAGGGCCTCAAGAGGAAGGACAAGGCCATCGGTTACTCGACCGTCAAGATTGATGGTGAGAACCTTACCATTGCCCGTCAGACCGATCTCGGACAGTCACTGGCCGGAAAGGTCGCTGGAGCACGTTTCTATTCCAGCTCCGGTTCTACCTTCGACTCCGGTTCTATAGTTCTCCGCGGTACCCAGGGTTATAATTCCTGGGGTGGTAGCGAGCCTATCTACGTCGTTGACGGTACTATCACCAACAAGAATGCTGTCAACATGGACGACATTGAGAGCCTCAACGTCCTGAAGGGCCCTGCAGCAACCGCACTTTACGGCTCCCAGGGAGGTAACGGTGCCGTTATCATCACCACCCGTGGTGCCAAGAATGGTGAGACCCATGTCGAGTTCAGCCACACCACCACTATGGAGCGCTACTACAACCATCTCGAACTCCAGCATGAATACGGTGGCGGTTCTTATGGTGAAGTAGGTCAGAGGCTTGGAAACTCCGAAGCTTACAAGGACATAGACACAATGTCACCTCAGTACTTGCTCGGAGAAAGGAACAATCTCCAGAACCCTGACGGCTCCTATAACCTTGACTGGCTGCACGATGAGAACTGGGGTCCTCGCTTCGATCCTAACGTAAAGGTTGCTTCAGCCCTCTATTGGGATCCCACCAGCTCAAAGTACATGCAGGCCGATCCCTGGATCTCCAGGTTTAATCCCGCTGACATGTTCCGCACCGGTTGGAACAACACTACCAATATAGCGGTTTCCAACGGTGGTCCCAACCACAATACCCGTGTCTCATTCACCAACTCTGACCGAACTGGTATTGTTTACAACTCTAGGGCTACCAGGCGTTACCTCACGATGAAAACCAACATCATGCCTACATCCTGGCTCAACCTTTCCCTTGACTACAAGTTCACCTACAGGCAGAACCACAACGCCGCCGGTGATGGTTACAGTTCAATGGCCAGCCCTCTCGCTGACTTCATCCAGTGGGGTCAGATGAATGTTGATTTCAAGGAACTTAGGGATTGGGAGCGTCCGGATGGAAGTGCAAGGACATGGAATATCAAATCCAAGACCAATTTCGACGCAAACTACCACAACAACCCGTTTGCTTATGCAGAAGTGCATAACGCTTACAGTACATATATCTGGAACGTTATTACCGGTGACGCTGAGTTCAGTCTTCCTTGGAATATCAAGCTTGGCGCCAGGATCATGGGCAACATCCGCAACTACCATGCTGAGACCACGAACCATGCGGCTCCTAACTTCTATTCATACACATCCGGTTACAGCCAGAGTCAGGACCATGTAGTTGACATGACCTACCAAGGTCGTATTACCTGGGACAAGGGTCTCTTCAATGACCGTCTCGGTATCAATGCTGCCGCTTTCGTTGAGCAGAAGACTTACGACTACGGCTCATTGAGTTCCAACACAAATGCAGGTCTCATTATCCCGAAGCTTTTCAATCTTTCGAACTCGGTTAACACCTACTCTACTAGCAACTCCGTTACCCAATACATAACCCGTTCGGTCTTCGGTAACCTGACTATGGGATTCGATGACACCTATTTCATCGATCTTTCTGCACGTAATGACTGGGATTCCAGGCTTCCTGTCTCTCATAATCACTATCTCTACGGAGGAGCATCACTCTCCATCATGCTGAACAGGTTTGTCAAGGCCAGTTGGCTTGACTTCTGGAAGCTGCGTGCAAGTGCAGCACAGGTCGGATCTACGATGGGTGCCTATGCTACCACTTACACCTATGGTATCGGTTCCAGGTACAACAACTCCATCTCTTCGATGAGTGTACCTACAACACAGATCGATCCTGACATCCAGCCTACTATCTCCACATCTTACGAGGTTGGTACCGAGTTCAGGATGTTTAAGAACAGACTTCACGGTGACATCAACTTCTACAACCGCGACACCAAGAATCAGATCATTTCCCTTCCTGTCGCCGGTCAGACCGGTTGGAACATGAGGCAGGTTAATGCTGGTCTTGTCCGTAACCGCGGTGTCGAGTTCGAGATCGGTGGCGACCTTGTCCGCACCAGGGATTTTACATGGAATGCTGATTTCAACATCGCTAAGAACGTCAATACCCTTGTGAAGCTTCATCCTGACCAGACCCAATACTTCCTCCAATACAACAAGTTCAACTACGAGTTCGGAATGTATTCGATCGAGGGTGAGCCTGTCGGTGTTCTTTACACCGGTTCCCGCTTCAAGAGGAATGACGAAGGCAAGCTTGTCCTGGCGCCTACTTCCGGCGCCGCTTATCACCAGTATTACGGCGATTACATGCCTATCGTAGAGGTTGAGGAGAAGACAGTCGGTAACTTCCAGCCTGACTTCACCGGTGGTTTCTCCACTAGTTTCCGTTACAAGACCTTGACCCTTGGCCTTCAATTCGACTACACCATCGGAGGTGACATTTTCTCATGGACTAACCTTTGGATGGAAGGTTCCGGTCTTTCCTCCTACACCGCGGAACTCAATGACAATGGAATCAACGTCCGTGAGCCTACGGACAAGGGTGGCGGTGTCCATGTTGTCGGTGTTGACGAAAGCGGCAATCCTGTGGACACGCACATCCAGTCCTGGTACTACTACTACAACAAGTCCAACTATGACAATGATGGTGTTCTCTACAAGAGAACTTACCTGAAACTCCGTGAGCTTTCCCTTACCTATGCCCTGCCCAGGACTTTCGTCAACAAACTCGGCATTGGTCTCAATTCTGCTAGCGTCTCCTTCGTAGCGAGCAACCCTTGGCTGATTTATTCTGCCTGCCCGAACTTCGACCCTTCAGAATCTAGTAGCAACTATCTTGAGGCTGGCCAGAGCCCGTCCTCGAGAACCTTCGGTCTCACCTTCAGGTGCATGTTCTAATTAATATGGAGGTAACAATTATGAAAATAATGAAAAAATCCATAATCGCGGCCCTTGCTCTCGCCGCATCGCTTACGAGCTGCAATTTCAGCGATTTCGGGGACATCAACATATCCCCCAACTCTCCGGGTACGCCTTACACCAACCTGCTCTTTACACAGGCATGCTATAGCGCCCAGAATTTCATCTCTGCCTCGGGTTATGACTACTGGCAGCCGGCTTTTGTCGGTTATCTGGCTGAGACCAAGAACAATCAGTTCGGTTCTTTGGCTACGACCTACGAGTTCGACACCAGGGGCTATTACTATGGTTCCATGAAGGTTCTCAATACAATCATTGAGTTGAACAAAGACGAGGAACAGAAAGACGAAGTGAATGTCAAGACTTTCTGCTCCAGTAATGAGAATCAGATTGCTGCCGCCTTGACTCTCAGGGCATTCTACATGATGCATCTTACCGACCTGGTCGGTGCACTTCCTTGGTCAGAGGCCTGGAGGGGTGAGAGTGATGACATCTGGCAGCCTGCTTTTGATTCCCAGCAGGACATTTACAATGCCCTGTTCAATGATCTTGAGGAAGCTTATGGTTTGTTCAAGGAAGGCACAAACCTTTCATCTGCTGATATTCTCTTCAGCGGTAACATTGCCCGCTGGAAGAAGTTCAATGCCACCATTCGTATGGATATGGCCCTCAGGATTTCCGATGTGGACAATGCTACGGCAAAGGCTAGGTTCAGCACCGCTTACAACCAGGGTGGAATCATCGATAACGCCGATCAGCTCCTCTATAGGTATGACACCCGTGCTACCAGCTCACCTTTGTATTCTGTTGGTTGCCTTACTTACAGTGCTATGAATGGTTCTTGGGGACCCAATAAGACTATTGTCGAGGCTCTCAAGGAATACAAGGATCCCCGTTTGTTCGAGAGGTTCACTATCGAAGATGGCCAAGCATACCTTGGAGGGAGACCTGGAGATCCTACAGATTTCGATGCATATTTTGGTGTAACACATGGTCATTCCGGAAATGATGATGTGACTGATGAGGCTCAGCACGCATGTTCAGTCACCCAGAAGTACTGCGTCCAGGCTGCCACTTATGGTTTGTTCACTGCTGCAAGAAGCCTCTTCAACATTGCTGAGGCAGTACAGCTCGGACTTATCTCTGGCGATGCTTCTGATCTTTATGAGAAGGCGATCCGTTCCTCCTTCGCATTTGAAGAAGCCGATGGTGTTGACGAGTACATTGCTGCTCATCCTCTTCCTTCTGACAATGCAGGTGCATTGCACGAGATCCGCATGCAGAGGTGGTTGGCTGGTTTCATGACCGACTGCGTCGAAGTTTATTCAGACTGGAGAAGGACAAATGTTCCTGAGTTACCTCTTACTGATTTCCAGAAACTTCAGCATGCCGGGCATACCACTATGCCTTCACGTTTCATCTATTCCGATACTGACAAGGAACGCAACCCTGAGCAGTATAAGATTGCTGTTGACAAGTTCTTAGGCGGCAATGATGATCGTTGGGCACGTGTATGGTGGGATGTCACTCCTAACGAATAACAGGCTTAAGATAGACAAAGCTATTAAAGAAGGGACCGTGAAGAAACGGCCCCTTCTTTTTTATTTAATAGGTATTAATAATCTTTCTTGAAACATCGAAGTGCATCGAGGAGAGAAGTCTCGAAGACCTCTTTCTCATGCTCGGAAAGGAAGCCGACTTCGATCGGAACCTGAAAGAGGCGAACTTTCAGTTCCTGGGGGATGTTACCAAGATCCAGGATTCTCTGGCAGTCTTTTTCTGTTGTGGCCACCACGGCTGTTGGATTCTCTCGTACAGCATTCATTATCCTGCGGATATCGTATTTGGTGTACTTGTGGTGGTCTTCAAAGCAGAAGCGCTTGACGATCTTGTGCTCATCGCAGAGGTACATACGCAGGGGAGTGTCCTTCGCGATTCCTGAGAAAAGGATGAGTTTCTGTGAATATGCGTATCTCGGATCAGCCTCCTCGAATATGGGTGACAAGGCACTGTACCAAATCGTTGAGAACAACAGGATTTTCTCATTTCCTTTACGGTCGGTTCCCTTGCAGGTGCGGGGATCGAAGTCCTCGAGGCCGAAAACCTTGGCCCATTCGGTCTTTTTCTCGTCTTCCAGGAAGGCAGGACACTTCGAGACAATGATTATGTCTGCCGCACCGAGTCTCTCGGGAAGGTCGCGAAGTCGGCCGAATGGAAGTAGTTTGTCCTTGTGGGTCGGACGGTTGTAGTCAACCAGTATGATATTGAAATAGGCCCTCAGGGCCCTGTACTGGAATGCGTCATCAAGGACTATCAGGTCCGCAGGGGCTATTTCAGCATCTGAACACTTACGTGCCCTCTTGTCTGTCTTCAGCTTTTCAGGGTGGCACAGAAGGTCGCATCCCTTTACCCTGTGACGGTCGACAGCGACTGTCACTCCCGGGAATTTCTTCTTTATTTGGAGAGGCTCATCACCATATTCCTTGACAGATCCGTCCCTGGTGACGATTTGAAATCCGCCGCTGGCGCGCCTGTGACCCCTTGACAGTACCGCAAGATCCTCGTAGGCCCAGTCATCGCTCTTTAGAAGGGTGCGCAGGATCATCTCGGTATGAGGAGTCTTGCCGGTACCTCCGGCTGTGATGTTTCCGACACAAATGGTCGGAACCTCACAGGTGCTCACCTTACGGATTCCGTGATCGTAGCAAAAATGCCTCAGTTTGAGTGTGAGATAATATGGGGCTAGGATGATCCTGTCAAGCATAGGTCACAAAGATACAAAAAACGAGTAATTTCTTGATTATCCATCCTCTTTTTCTGCCATGCCTCTCAGGCTCTTCTCAGGCAAGTATTTCGCCTTATTCCTTCCCTCACGACCACTCGAGGTGCCCATGAAGGTAGATAAAACCCAGTTTCCTTTCCTTTTGACAGCCATATGTTTTCTTGTTATTATTTGGTCATAAGATAAGAATCGTAAATATGTCGCCATTGTTTTTTATCGTCCGTTACTCATGACGATTCTTTTGCCTATTATTGCTGTACCTTTATGGCTGGAGCTATTGTAACCGGTTCGTAATATTATTAAGGAAATACAATTGTGAAACCTATATGACTAAACTTGAAAAACAACGTAGGGAATATCAGTCCTGGGGAAGATGGTATTATCATCTTGCTCTGGACAGTCTCGGAGACAGGAACTTATTCAATGACAGGGATGAATATGTCAATGGGATGAATGTCGTGGCAATCGGCCAGTTCATCAATAAGATAGGAGTGATTCAATTTGACTGGATGAGGAATCACGGGCATTTCATCTTGCTTGCAACAGGGCAGGAATGCTGCAGATTCTTCGACTATATCCGTTTTCGCCTAAATGCCCGTCTGATCAAAGACGGCTTTCCTCCTCTTCCGGATAAATGGTTTTTCAAACTGCTTCGTCTCGGGTCTTTAAACGAACTGGTCAATGCGGTGTCTTATTCTGCCAGAAACTCATATGATGCACGCAGGGATATCTTGCCCGGAGGCTATCTTTGGAGCAGCAATTATCTCATGTTCAGTGATGTGAAAGAAGTGTTCGAGTACAAGGCAGCGGGTGAGATCGGAACTTGCGGTATGATTCGACTTCTTGGCTCGAAGGTAAGGCTGCCGGAAGACTACAAGGTTTGCAAGCTTGGGTTCATCCTCCCCGAAAGCTATTTATTAATGACTGATGACGGGGTGATGACGAAAGCCAGTAGCCTGTACAAGGATTCAAAGGACTATACCTACCGTATCTTCCGTGATTTTGATACCTACAAGAGAACTGCCTCCGACCTTGGAGAAGCTTGGTCTCCTTCTGGAAGCGATGTGGATTCGTTTATTGAGAATATATTGAATGTCAATTATGGGGTAAGGGATTTAAGGGACCTAGATGCCGGGAAGAAATGTGACCTGGCAGTGACCCTTGGAAATGGTTATGGTTTGACTGTCGAGGAGATCGCCTCGAAGCTCCATCTTTCTTCATCCTTGGTGTCCAAACTCTTGTATTCATATTCAAAGAAGAACAAGAAACCATTTTAGATTGATTCCCTTATATTATGACAAGTTGTCATTTGGCAAGGATATCTCGTAAATCCTTCCCTTAGGTTCACCTCTGGTGCCTACAGGGTAAGAAAATGGTCAATTCCCTTGCCTCTCAAGCACCAGAGCTCCGTTTTTGGGGGACTGGGAAAAAGGGAACCGGAGATATTAAGTAGAATTATATGAATAAAAGTGGACGATGGGATGTGTGGGGGAAAACTGGGAAAGAGGAAAAAGGAGTCACGACAGGAATCAAATGCCGTAAACGCCTGAAGTGTCGATGGGGTTGAAATCGCCCCAGCGGAAAGAGATATGGTCCAGGAGGCGGAGAACTTCCTCAGGATCGTTTTCCGTGACGAGTTTCATACGGGTCTCCTTGAAGTCAGGGAGCCCCTTGAAATAGCAGCTGAGGTGGCGCCGCATCTCGTAAACTCCTACGGGAAGACCCTTCAACTCAACCGAAAGGCGGAAATGCCTCTTTGCAAGTTCCACTCGTTCCCTTATTCCTAAAGGAGGGAGTTCTTCTCCGGTCTGAAGGAGATGCTTGATTTCCCTGAATATCCAGGGCCGTCCGAAAGATGCCCTGGCTACCATGATTCCATCCACACCGTAGCGGTCGAAAGCATCTTTGGCCTTTGCTGCGGAATTGATGTCTCCGTTACCTATAATAGGTATATTCATCCGTGGGTTGTTCTTGACTTCCCCAGTCAGGGTCCAGTCTGCCTCTCCATTGTACATCTGGCAGCGGGTGCGACCGTGGATCGTCAGGGCCTTGATGCCGCAGTCCTGAAGCCTTTCGGCAAGGTCAACGATGATCTTGCTTTTGTCGTCCCATCCCAGGCGTGTCTTCACGGTAACCGGCTTTCCGACAGCTTCCACGATCCGCTTCGTGATCATGACCATCTTGTCGGGCTCTCTCATCATTCCCGATCCGGCACCTCTCGCGGCTATCTTGCTGACCGGACAGCCGAAATTGATATCTATCAGGTCACATCCATGTCCTCCGACAATCTGGTCGGCATGGTCGGCCATTCTGGCCGCCTCGACCATTGCGTCGGGATCGCTACCGTAGATCTGTATTCCGATAGGAGCCTCTTCGTCTGAGGTAAGGAGCTTGGCATACGCCTTTTTGGCATCACGTATCAGGCCTTCAGCGGGAATGAACTCAGTATAGACCATGTCGGCCCCCTGCTCACGGCATATGCCCCTGAAAGACGCATCGGTAACATCCTCCATGGGAGCGAGCAGCACGGGCCTTTCGCCCAGTTCCAGTTCTCCTATTCTCATTTTACGTCCGTTCTGTCATTCTGAGGCATGAAGTGCTGAAGAATCTGTTGCAAAATTACTATTTTTGTATGATAAATCTGGAATTCATGAAAGAGATAAAGACCATAGGAATCCTGACATCGGGAGGAGATGCTCCCGGAATGAATGCAGCGATCAGGGCTATTACCCGCTCAGCCATCTTCAACGGATGGAGGGTCTTCGGGATATACCGGGGCTATGAAGGATTGATAGGTGGTGATTTCAAGGAACTTACGACTGAGAGTGTAAGTAATACCATCCAGAAGGGAGGAACTATCCTTAAGACAGCCAGGAGTAAGGAATTCATGACTCCGGAAGGGAGGGAGAAGGCTTATGCCAACATCCAGAAATTCGGGGTTGACGCTTTGATAGTCATCGGAGGCAACGGATCTCTCTCCGGAGCCCAGGATTTTGCAAAGGAACATGATGTCCCCGTGATAGGGCTGCCTGGTACGATTGACAATGATCTTTATGGTACCGATTCGACGATCGGTTACGATACAGCCCTTAACACCATAGTCGAGTGCGTGGACAAGATCAGGGACACGGCCAATTCCCACGACAGGATATTCTTTATAGAGGTAATGGGACGTGACGCCGGATTCCTTGCGCAGAATTCAGCCATTGCTGCGGGTGCGGAAGCTGCCATCATCCCTGAAGACCAGACTGACATCGACCAGCTCGAGCAGTTTATCGCCCACGGATGCAGGAAGAGCAAGAACAGTTCGATAGTCATAGTCTCCGAGAGCAAGAAAGACGGGGGAGCCATGCATTATGCCGAAAGGGTGAAGAAGGAGTATCCCGGATACGATGTCAGAGTGACGATCCTTGGTCACCTGCAGCGCGGAGGCAGTCCTTCTGCCTATGACAGGATCCTTGCCAGCCGCCTCGGCTATGCTTCAATAGAAGCCCTTCAGGAGGGCCAGAGGAACATCATGGTGGGCATTTCCGATGACAAGATCGTCTATGTTCCGATCAACAAGGCGGTCAAGAAGAACAAGCCGATTGACAAGGAACTCATTGACGTGCTTGCCGTTCTTTCGATCTAGAATAATTTCGTTTGATTTAATCAAAAATTATTGCTACCTTTGCGACCCCTATAATGTGTAGGGATCGCAATTATTTTATGTTAAACCATTAAAGATCAAGACAGTGGACACACTTAGCTACAAAACAGTCTCCCTTAACAAGGCTACTGTAAAGAAAGAGTGGGTCGTCATCGATGCCACGGATCTTCCGCTTGGCCGTCTTGCTTCCAGGGTTGCTCTTGTCCTTCGCGGCAAGACCAAGCCCGGCTTCACTCCCCACGTGGATTGTGGTGACAATGTCATCGTCATCAACGCTGAGAAGGTGGCCCTCAAGGGTGACAAGATGGACAATCGCGTGTACGTTCGCTACACCGGCTATCCCGGTGGACAGCGTTTCTACACGCCTAGGGTAATCCTCTCGAAGAGGCCTGCTGAACTTGTAAGGAGGTCCGTAAAAGGAATGCTCCCGAAGACCCGTCTTGGTGATAAGCTCCTTGGCAACCTGTATGTCTATGCAGGTCCCGAGCATCCTCATCAGGCGCAGAATCCCAGAGAAATTAAGTTGAACGAAATCTAACAGAGCAAATGGAACAGAAAAACGCCCATGGAAGACGTAAATCAGCCGTCGCTCGTGTTTACCTTTCGCCCGGAGCAGGCAACATCACTATCAATGACCGCGCCCTCGAAGACTACTTCAAGAGCGGCTCTCTCCAGTACATCGTGAACCAGCCCTTCGCAGTCACCAAGACTGAAGGTCAGTTCGATGTAAAGGTGAATGTTGTTGGAGGTGGTACCAAAGGCCAGGCCGAAGCCATCAGGCTCGGAATCTCCCGTGCCCTCAGTGACCTCGACAGGGAGGCTTACCGTCCCGCTCTCAAGGCTGAAGGATTCCTCACCCGTGATTCCCGCGAGGTTGAAAGGAAGAAGCCCGGTCAGCCGAGCGCACGTGCACGCGTCCAGTTCAGCAAGCGTTAGTCTTGCTGCAGCTGCTTAGCTGTTTTTACGTTAAAAGCACAGTCCGGTGCAATCAATCCGGCCCAAGACATGGCAGGATGCCGAGACTGCGGAAAATCCCAGAGACTGGCAGAACCATTACTGCTGGGATTGAAGAAAAGAGTTATCAAACAGAAAAAAGTTAAACAAAATGCCACGCACAAATTTCCAAGAACTTCTTGATGCAGGCGTACATTTCGGCCACCTGGCCAGGAAATGGAATCCCAAGATGGCCCCTTACATCTTCGACCAGAAGAACGGGATCCACATTATCGACCTGCACAAGACCATCGTCAAGATAGACGAGGCTGCCGATGCAATGAAAGAACTTGCGCGCTCCGGCCGCAAGATCCTCTTCGTCGCCACCAAGAAACAGGCGAAGGAGATCGTTGCTGAGAAGGCAACGGCAGTCAACATGCCATCTATTACCGAGCGCTGGGCTGGAGGTATGCTTACCAACTTCCCGACCATCCGCAAGGCTGTCAAGAAGATGAACACCATCGACAAGATGAAGGAAGACGGTACTTTCGAGAAGCTCGCCAAGAGAGAGCGTCTCCAGATTACCCGTCAGAGGGAGAAGCTTGAGAAGAACCTCGGTTCCATCAGGGACATGAGCCGTCTTCCCTCCGCCCTTTTCGTCATCGATATCCAGAAGGAAGCCAACGCCGTCAAGGAGGCCAACCGTCTCAACATCCCGGTATTCGCAATGGTTGACACTTGTTGCGATCCCACCCCGATCGATTACGTGATACCGGCCAATGATGACGCCACCAAGTCCATCGAACTCGTACTGAACATCCTCTGCCAGGCTATCGAAGAAGGCCTCAATGAGAGGAAACTCGAGAAGGACAAGGAGGTTGCAGAAGAGACCGCCGAAGGCGAGGCCCTTTCCAACCCTACCGGCAAGAAGCTCCGCGCCCGCAAGAGCGCCAAGCCCGTCGCAGTTGAGGAGCCTGTTGCTGAGCCTGTCGAGGCAGCTGAGCCCGCTCCGGTTGCCGAGCCCGTCGAGGCACCCGTCGAAGAACCCAAGGCTGAATAATTTTAAAGGAGAACGACTTATGGCAATTACAGCACAAGATGTAATGAAACTGCGGAAGATGACCTCCGCCGGCATGATGGATTGCAAGAACGCCCTCAATGAGGCTAATGGTAATTTCGAAGAGGCCGTCAAGATCATCCGCGAGAAGGGTAAGCTCGTGGCCGCCAAGAGGGCTGACCGTGAGACTTCCGAAGGTGCCGTCCTCGTACGCACCAATGGTGACAAGGCCATCATCGTATGCCTTGGTTGCGAGACTGACTTCGTCTCCGCTACTCCTGATTTCAAGGCTCTTGCCGCCGAAATCGCCGATGCAGCCATCGCCGCTTTCCCGGCTGATGCTGAGGCTCTCAAGGCTTGCAAGTGCTCCAACGGCCACACCGTCGAGGAGGAGATTTCCGCCCAGACAGGTAAGACCGGTGAGAAGCATGTCCTTGCTTACTATGCAGCTCTCGAGGCTCCGTTCGTTGGACAGTATGTCCACTTCAACGGTAAGCTTGGTGCCATCGTTTCCTTCAACAAGGTTGTTCCCGAGGATCTCGGAAGGGCTATTGCCCAGCAGATCACTGCCATGAATCCTGTCGCAGTCTCTGAGGATGACTGCCCTAAGGAGGTCATTGACAACGAGCGTGCTGTCGCGATCCAAAAGACCAAGGACGAGCAGGTCCAGAAGGCTATTGACGCTGCCCTCAAGAAGGTTGGCATCAATCCTGCCCATGTTGACAGCGAGGACCACATCTAGTCCAACACTGACAAGGGTTGGATCACTCCTGCCGAGGCTGCCCAGGCTCGTGAGATCATCGCCAAGGTCGGTGCCGAGAAGGCTGCCAACCTCCCTGAGCAGATGGTCCAGAACATAGCCAACGGCCGTGTCCAGAAGTTCCTTAAGGAGAACACTCTCAACAACCAGGATTTCGTCCAGTCTGACGAGAAGATCTCTGTCGCCGACTACATCAAGTCAGTTGACAAGGACGCCAAGGTGGTTGCTTTCCGCCGCTATTCCCTGAACGACTAGGAGTCGCTCTGGACATAAGCAAAAAAATGAACGCCGCGTGCATCACTGCAAGCGGCGTACTCACTTCTCACCTAAAACTTAACCTATGAAAAAACTATTCAAGGTAAATTAACTGCAAAATGAGTGCCATGTGAGCCCGTTTTGCAGTTTTAGTTTTCCTGCAATCTCACCTTTATGATGCGGACCGGCATGACTGGCTTGTCCCTGTTGTCGGTCGCAACCTGGGCGATCCTGTCGATGATGTCGAAACCCTTTACAGTCTCGCCATAGACGGTATAGGCTCCGTCAAGTTGGGCACAGGCCTTTTCATCCTGGACGATGTAGAACTGGGATCCTGAGGATTCTTTCATCGGATTGGCCACGTCTCCGCGTCTTGCAGCTGCAAGGGCGCCTTTCTTGTGCCTGTACTCAGGGACGAATTCCGCGGGGATAGTGTAACCGGGTCCGCCCTGGCCGTACTTGGCAACTGCGGTTGCAGAAGTGTCGCGGGTGAAGGGGTCTCCTCCCTGGATCATGAACCCGTTGATGACCCTGTGGAACAGGAGTCCGTCGTAGTAGCCGGTAAGGGCCAGTTTCTCAAAGTTATCCCTGTGCTTGGGAGTCTTGCTGTAGAGTTTGACTGAGATCGTACCGAGGTTGGTCACGATGTCGAACACCGGTTCTTCCGGGAGACTTGCCATCTTTTCCATTGCTGTCTTTTCTTTAGGGGCTTGTTCCGCAGCAGCGATCGAGTCAAGCCTTGCCTGCTCGGCCTGGGCTGCAGCCTCGGCCTTCTTGGATGAATTGCCGCAGCTGAAAACCACCATGGCCGCCGCTGCGAGAATAATTCCGAAAATCAGATTTTTCATATTGATGGAATTTAGAATTTACGGTAGTTGTAGCCGAGGATGTCGTAGATCTTGAAAGATTCGGCTTTCATCGAGGAGGCAAACCTGTCGAAATCCTTGTCGGAGGACTTGCACCACTGGATTTCTGAAAGGGCGGCCATTCTTGGGAGGAGCATGTACTCGAGGTATTCAGGGGTGGCGATGTACTCGGTCCAGAGATTGGCCTGGACTCCGAGGATGTGCTTCTGCTGGGAAGCGTCAAGCCCGTCAAAAGGCTCGTAGCCATAGACTTTCTCTATAGGGAGGTTGCCACCGATGGCGAGAGGCTCCTTTTCTTTATCTTCGCTCTGGTAGTAATCGAAATAGCAGTAGGTGTTGGGGGTCATGATGACGTCGAAACCCATTGCTGAAGCCTGGACACCGCCCTTGACACCCCTCCAGGACATGACTGTCGCTCCGGGAGCAAGTTCTCCTTCGAGGATCTCATCCCAACCGATTATCTTGCGGCCATGGTCGTTGAGGAACTTCTGGACGCGTGCTGTGACATAACTCTGAAGGTATTGTTCTGCAGTGTGATTTTCATCCGCCTTGATTCCGAGAGCCTTGATCCTGGCCTGGCAGTCAGGGCACTTCTCCCACTCTGTCTTGGGGCACTCGTCGCCTCCGATGTGGATATATTCAGAAGGGAAGATTTCCATCAACTCGGTGAACACATCCTCGAGGAAGGTGAACATGACTTCCTTTCCGGGGCAGAGAACCTGGTCGGAGATTCCCCACCTGGTCCAGACTTCATAGGGACCGCCGGTGCAGCCCAGTTCGGGATACGCGGCAAGGGCTCCGAGCATGTGACCGGGAAGGTCTATCTCAGGGATAACAGTGATTCCAAGGGAGGCTGCGTAGGCTACGACTTCCTTGAGCTGTTCCTGGGTGTAATAGCCGCCATAACGTATTCCGTCATTGGAACGGAAGTCCTTACCTATCATGGTGCCGTTCCTGAAGGCTCCGATCTCGGTGAGCTTTGGATACTTTTTTATCTCAATTCTCCAGCCCTGGTCCTCCGTGAGGTGCCAGTGGAACTGATTGAGCTTATAGACAGCCATTATGTCAAGGTATTTCTTGACCTCCTCGACACTGAAGAAATGCCTTGCGCAGTCAAGGTGCATACCCCTGTAGGCAAACCTGGGCTTGTCCTTGATTGAGACACAGGGGAAGAGGAATTTCTGGTTTGGATTGATCCTGTCGCTGAAGACGGCGGGATCGGTCAGCTGCTTCAGGGTCTGGATAGCATAGAGGAAACCGTTGTAGGCAGAGGCCTTGACCACGCAATTCTTGGGAGTGATTTCTATTGAATATTCTTCTGCGCCAAGGGATGAATCATTGAGGAAGAAGAATCCTTTCGCCTTCTTTGTGTCGAGAGACCTCCTGAGTCCTACCGGAGTGGCGAAAGAGTTGGTCCTGCCGCTGACGAAAGTGATCTTGTCAGCCAGCTGACGGATAAGGGCTGCGCTCTTGGAGTCGATTTCAAGATCGCAGTTGAAGTTCGCTCCGGCACCCTTGAATGTGCCTTTTCCTATCTCTACGCTCTGGGGATAGGGGATGACATTGATAACTGTTTCCGTTTTCTTAGCCTGAAGGGCCATGGGGACAAGAAGGCTCACCAGAGCCAGGATTCTGAAATACTTTTTCATATATTCCTAATTATCTTTTGATTCGGATTATCCGAGGCAATTTACAAAATTCCTAATAGATGAGCAACCCCAAAATGCCCCCTGCTATTAGAATGGGTATAGGCCCGATCTTGAAGAATAGGGAGGCTATGACCGCTGCGGCGAACAGTATCCAACTGATCCAGTCGGAGAAATTATCCCTTACGATACTGATATCCACGGCCTGTAAGTTCCAGTCCACCTTGAACATAAGGATCAGGGCGGCGGCTCCGATGAGGCCAACCACTGCCGGCCGCAGCCAGCTCATGACTCCTTCGAATATCTTGTTGTCCTTGAATTTTGTGTAGAACCTGACTATCGTAAGTACGATCAGGAAAGAGGGAAGCATTACCGCTAGTGTTGCCGTGAGTGAACCCATGATGCCTACCAGATGGCTTGCACCTGCCTGGTGTATGACTTCATACCCTACGTATGTGGCACAGTTGATCCCAACGGGTCCCGGGGTCATCTGGGAGATAGCTACGATGTCTGTGAAAGCACTTTCAGTGAGCCATGGATGGCTGACCACAACCTGTGCCTGAATAAGTGAAAGCATAGCATAGCCTCCACCAAAGGTGAAAAGACCGATGAGGAAAAACACCCAGAACAACTGAAGGAAGAGGATTGGATCAGACATTGCGGGACCTCCTTTCCTTGATAAGGGTAAAACTCAGGGCCATCACGATCAGCACCAGAAGGATATAGATCGGGGAGATATTCATGAAGGCAACCAGGAAGAGGACCAGGAAACTGATCATCCAGGCCCACCAGGTCTTGTTGCCCTTCCTGGCCATGTTGATCATGGGAACTGCAATCAACGAGACCACCACCGGACGTATGCCTTTGAATATCCTGATGACTACCGGGTTGTCCTGATAGCCTGTGAAGAGCATTGCGATCAGGAGAATGATCAGGAAAGAGGGGAGTGCAGAGCCGAGGGTTGCAGCGATGCTGCCTTTGAGACCTCTCATCTTGTACCCTGCGAAGATTGACATATTCACTGCAAGCACTCCGGGGGCGCTTTGGGCAAGGGCTACTATGTCAGGAAGCTCTTCTTCTGAGAGCCACCCCCTTTTGACCAGTTCATCCCTTATCAGGGGGATCATGGCATAACCACCTCCGATCGTAAAGGATCCGATCTTGGCGAACACCAGGAATATATTCCAAAGAGGGACCATGGCTAACCTTGAACCATCTCTTTCACTGTCTCGCGGGAAGTCCTCCCGTCCGGTCCATGGGAGGAAGAATGGAATTCGTGAAGTCCTGTAAAAGTCTCCAGTTCCTGGATATTTCCAGGCCTGACTCCAGAGCCGGCCATAATGACTATCCTGTCCTTGGCCTTGACAGAGAGTTCCTTGAGCATCCCCATACCCTCTCCGACTTTTGCTGCATGTCCTGCAGTAAGAAGCCGGTCGCAACCAAGAGAAATGATGTCTTCAAGGGTGTGGAAAGGATCTGAGCATTCGTCAAAAGCCCTGTGGAAGGTAATGCTCATTCCACTTGCAGCCTCTATCATGCGTTTCATTGCGTGTAAATCGACCGAACCGTCCTTGTTGAGGGCGCCGATTACGACCCCGTTTGCTCCAAGTGCCTTGGACATGCCAATGGATTCAACCATCTGCTGGATTTCAGATTCATCGTACACGAAATCCCCGCCCCTTGGCCTGACCAGTACGTTGACAGGGATTGCTACGCTGGAAAGGACCTGTCCGAGGTTTTCCCTGGAGGGCGTAACCCCTCCGCAAGGGAGATCTTCACAGAGCTCTATCCTTCCGGCTCCACCGACCTGTGCTTCCATGGCTTCTCCTGCATCAGTGCAACAGCATTCGAGGAATCTTCTTGTGGATCCGATACCTTCCAGTTCGAGAAGGAGTTCCGGCCGGCAGATGTCTGCCATGAGGAAATGCATAGGAATCCCTTTCCAGTGCGCTTTCAGTGATGACACTATTGCAGGGATGTCCTTCTCGTTCTTGATATAGACCCTGATGGCCTCGAAACGGAACCTGAGGCAGCCGGGGAATATATTCCCAGGTGCCACAAGATGTTCCAAAACATCTATAGCCGCCTCACTTTGGAGGAACGGGTCCGTCGAGATCTCACTGTTCTCGCCCTTTATGGCTGCAGTGCCGGAGACCAGGACCGTATCGTCCAGAAGCCTTGCCCTTTCGAACTTCGGAGTGGTCTTGACGGTTTCCTTACCTTCTTTGAGGACTTTGTTGGAATACTTGTGTGCAGGAACCTGGATCGGGTTGTCGATCGGCTTGCTTACCGTTGCACAATCCTTGACGGCATAGACGGAAACTGTCACCCCTCCTTCAGAGCATCCGATACCGGTTGCGGCAGGGTAGCCTTCAGGCCAGTCCACGCTTCCGTAAAAGGCAGACCTGGCATCGTTGAACAACTGATAGTTCTGTATCTTTCCGTCAGTGTGGGTGATCCCTTCTATGTAATTCCACTGACGTACGATTTCGTTGACCTTGAATCCCTCGTCATCCAGTATCTCCTGGATCCTTCCGAAGATCCTTCTCGCCTGGGCTCCGGTGTCTCCCTCGTGGGGAAAGTGGATACCTTTAGTAATCAGCTCGGCCCCTTTTTCTCCGCGGATGACGATGTAGTCCTCGGAGTACTCTACAGTTGCATCTTCCCTGAGGAAGAGAACTTCAGCAGTAAGGGTGGCGTCGATGGGCTTCTGGGCGACACAGGTGACCACAGGGGCCGCCTTGCCGAAGTGCTCCCGGCAAGCTTCATCGATGGCAGCTTCACTTTCGAGGTAATCATCCAGGCATGAGGCCTCGAAGAAGAATACTATCCCAAGTACCATCTGCCCCTTGTCTACCTTTTCCAGTATGTCCCGACATCGGGATGATAAGCTTCCCTGGATGCCTGTGCTGATTATCTTCAGGTATTTATCTTTAGTCATGCAACTGGTTTTCAATAAATCTTACAAATTTCGCTAAAATTCCTCTATTCTGAAAATACCTATTAATAGTGATTGCCTCTATTCGAATAAATACCTAATTTTGTCGAGATGAAACTGTCAGACCTTAATACAGGAGGATCCGCTGTAATCGTCAAGGTTGGCGGCCAGGGTAATTTCAGGAAGAGGCTCATTGAAATGGGTTTCATCCCCGGGAAAAAGGTCAATGCCATCCTCAATGCTCCCTTGAAAGACCCGATCGAGTACGAAATCATGGGGTACAAGGTGTCTTTAAGGCGTGACGAGGCCTCCCTGATTGAGATCTGTTCCGAAGAAGACTACAACTCTGAAAACAGCGGGACCATAAGGGTCGCCCTGGTCGGAAATCCCAATTGCGGCAAGACATCCCTGTTCAACCTTGCTTCCGGCAGCCATGAGCATGTCGGCAACTACAGCGGCGTGACAGTGGATGCAAAGGAGGGCCACTTCAACTATAAGGGCAGGAAACTGATTTTCGTGGACCTGCCTGGCACATATTCCCTATCTGCCTTCTCTCCGGAGGAAAAGTATGTCAGGGAGAATCTTGTCGAGCATGTCCCTGATGTGGTCATTAACGTAGTTGATGCTTCCAATATTGAGCGTAACCTCTATCTCACCACACAGGTGAAGGACATGAACCTCAAGGTAGTGATGGCCTTGAACATGTACGACGAACTCAAGAAAAGGGGAGACAGGTTGGATACCAAATTGCTTGGCCGTCTGCTTGGGATGCCCGTCTGTCCGACTGTGTGCAGGACAGGGGAGGGAATTCTACAGCTGTTGGACACGGTTATAGAAATCGCTGATAATGACGGTCCTGCCGACCCTGTTTCGGCTGACAAGATAACAGCAGGTGACGATTCGGAAGAGATTGAGAAGAGGTATCAGTTCATCCACGATGTCCTTTCAAGGACTTATGTACGCCATATCGAACCGGTCGGAGAAAAATCATGGACAGAAAAGATAGACTCGGTGGTTACCAACAAATGGGCTGCTTTCCCGATATTCCTTGTCATTCTCTATCTTATCTTCCAGGCTACCTTCTCCCTCGGTAACTATCCCATGAACTGGATTGACTGGCTCGTTGGCGAGTTCGGGGAATTTGTGGCGACCTTCATGAAGGACGGATGGCTGAAAGATGTCCTCGTCGATGGAGTGATAGCTGGTGTCGGAAGCGTCCTGGTCTTCCTCCCGAATATACTTATCCTGTATTTTTTCCTTTCCATCATGGAGGACACGGGTTACATGGCCCGGGCCGCATTCATTATGGACAAGCTTATGCATAGGATCGGCCTTCACGGCAAGTCATTCATTCCCATGGTCATGGGATTTGGATGCAACGTGCCGGCAATAATGGCCACAAGAGCAATTGAAAGTCGCAAGAGCCGGCTGATAACAATAGCCATAATTCCTTTCATGTCGTGTGCCGGCCGGCTCCCGATTTTCGTGCTCCTTGCAGGAGCTTTCTTCCCGCACCATTCCGCCCTTGCCCTTCTGGGAATATATTTCCTCGGCGTCCTGCTTGCTATCCTTTCCGCCATGGTGTTAAGCAAGTTCATAAAGGAAGATGATCTTCCCTTCGTCATGGAACTTCCTCCTTACCGTGTACCGACCGGGAAAGCGATCTGGAGACACACCTGGGAAAAAGGAAAGCAGTACCTCGAGAAGATGGCTACCACCATCCTCATCGGTTCGGTTGTAATATGGAGCCTGGGCTATTTTCCGCGTTCGGGCCGCGACGCAGAATACCAGCAGGAGCATTCCTACATCGGGCAGATCGGAAAGGCGGTTGCCCCCGCCCTTGATCCACTGGGCTTCAATTGGAAAATGGACATAAGCCTTCTTTCAGGAGTCGTTGCCAAGGAACTGGTAGTCAGTACCCTGGGTGTAATGTATGCATCTGATTCGACCGTTGAGGAAGACAATACCCAGTTACAGGCCGCTCTCTCATCTTCAGTGACTTTGCCCACAGCAGTAGCCTTCATGCTGTTCATTCTCCTCTACTTCCCCTGCATAGCTACCTTCGTGGCCATCAAGAATGAGACGGGTAGATGGAAGTGGGCAATTGCGGTCTGCGCCTACACCATGGCAGTAGCCTGGGTCTGCGCTTTCATCGGCTTCCACCTGACCGCTTTGATGATTTAATTTGTATCTTTACTGACATGAAAGACATCTTCACTCCCGACATGAGACTGTCGGACATGATTGACATGAACTATACCCTTATGCAGGTTATGTCCAGGATGGGCGTCGGGCTTTCCAATTCCGGTTTAAAAGCGGATGAGGCCTGCCGTCAGTGTGGTTTGGACGTCTCGACCTTCATGCTCATCTGCAACGTCTATTCCTTCCCGGAGTATGTTCCTTCTCCGGAGGAAATCGACTCATTGAATATTCCGGACATAGTCAGGTATCTCCGAGGGTCTCATTCCTATTACACCGGTCGTGCCCTGAACAATCTGGAAACCTCTTTTGACCGTCTCCTGGAGCCTTGCGACGAGACCAGGAAGGGCGCAATACTGAAATTCTTCGTGGAGTATAAATCCGAACTGGAAAAACATTTTGCCAGGGAAGAAGATGAAGTTTTTCCCTACATAGAGGCACTCCAGAAAGGCACAAGACCGGAAGGCTATTCAATCGACCAGTTCGAGGAGCATCACGAGAGCGTGGATGAGAAACTTGAAGACATGAAGAATATCGTGATGAAGTACCTTCCTGAAGAATGTGACCCGGAATTGAAAATGTGGGTGCTGGTCTCGATTTACGGTCTTAGGGATGACCTCAGGCGTCATACCTATGTCGAAGACAATGTCCTTGTACCTGCAGTAAGAAACCTCGAACGTGATGGAGAGTAGGAAGACCGTTTCATTGATAGTTCCTTCTGACATAGTGGCCAGGGGATTGGGAAGCATCTTGGAAGAATCAGGAGAGTTCAGTGTGGAGGAGGTTTTCCACGATTTTTCCAAGGCTGCCGAATCCAGGTTGAGGGGGATTGATCCGGATGTGGTGATAATCGATCCGGTGATCCTGGATTTCAAGAGCAGGAAGGAAGGCCGTAACATGCTTTCGGACGTTTGTGATTCGATAGTCATAGCCTTGGACGGACCCGCGGTCACAGAGGATGTCTTGAAACTGTATGACGGATCCGTGTCGCTGTATGACCGTCAGGACGAACTTGTGCGAAAGCTCCGCAATGCCTTGGAAACCAGGCAGCCCGATGCAGTCTCCGATGGTGGGGAACTGTCTGCCAGGGAGAAAGAGATCCTCGTTTGCGTTGCGAAGGGCATGCTTAACAAGGAGATTGCCGACAAACTGAACCTCTCGATCTACACAGTCATAACCCACCGGAAGAACATCACCCGCAAGACAGGCATCAAGACGGTAGCAGGTCTAACTGTCTATGCCCTGCTTAACAACCTCATCGATCTCGCTTCGGTTCAATAGGCATTTAAAGGTTGATCTCTGCCACAACCGGGTAATGGTCCGAGTACTTAAGGCGGGGAATCTGGTTGGAAACGGCTTTGAAATGCTTTGGATACAGTATGTAGTCAATCCTGATAAAGGGCCACAAGGTAGTGTGTGTAGCTCCGAATCCCTTTCCGGCCTCGACGAAAGTGTCCTTCCTCCCTTTCATCAACCTGAAATAGGTATATGACATCGGATTGTCGTTGAAGTCGCCGACTACAATCGACTCGACCGGACACTCTTCAATGTCCGACATGACCTGGTCCACCTGTACCGGACGCCTGGTTATAGACCTCTTCAGTTTCGCCTCTGTGTTCCTGACGAAGGTACTGTCCTTCTGCCAGGATTTTATCAATTTGGCCATCGATATGTTATAGCTCTCGAAATGGCAGTTGTAAACCCTCAGTTTGCTGTCGCCGATTTCCAGATCTGTGTAAATCGCAAGATTTGCACTTTTGTCAAACTGCAGCCGGCCCTTGTCCGTGATAGGGAAGCGGCTGAGAGTTACGTTTCCGTAAGCACCCTCCTTGTTGATGAACATGAAATAGCCTGACTGGTAGTCCGGGAAATGCTCATTAATGAAATTCCTGACATCATATTCCCCATCCAGATCGACTTCCTGAAGGCAGACCACGTCAGCGTCAGTCTTGCTGATGAATCTCATTATCGAGTCCAGGCAGGCTTTCCTGCCATTATCTCCCTTGAAGTCCTTCCTGCTTCCAAGCATGAAGCGTCCTACGTTGTAGGATATTATCTTCACTGTGTTTTCCCCCTTTCCGTCCGCCCCGGAAGAGAACTGGAAATACCTTCCTATGAATATGATGGAAGGCATGAGTGCCAGCAGGGGAATCAGGAATGCCTTCGATTTCCTTCCAAGGGCATGGAAAAGGAGGAACAGGTTCAAGACGGCTACCGGAATGAAAAGGAGCCCGACAACAGTCATGTACCATGCCTTTGCTGGATTGACCAGCATAGAGGCATATGTCAGGAATAGGAGAAATGCTGCAAGAAGCATCAGCACCCTTGTGGTGATGCCTACGCTCCTGTCATGCCTTCTCCTTCCCATAGTCAGGTTATCCTATTTCCTCCAGAGTTTGCCGGATTTCTTCCAATAGAAGATCATGAGGAATCCGAACAGTGCACCACCGAGATGTGCGAAGTGGGCAACTCCGTCCATGGTTCCGGTGATTCCTGTGAATAGTTCGATTCCCATGAAGATCAGTACGAACCATTTGGCCTTCAAGGTGACGGGAGGGAAGACAAGAGTCCATAGGTCATTGGGATAGAGCATCGCGTAACCTATCTGGATTCCATAAATCGCTCCTGAAGCACCGAGGGTAGGGGTCCTGAGGATGTCGATGTAGGCCTGGGTCAACTGAGTGCTGTCAGTGAGGGCCGCCTGCGCCTGGATGTCCTGTACGAGGAAATGTATCAGAAGAGCTCCCAGACCAGTTACGAAATAGAAGAGCACAAATTTCTTGGAACCAATTGTCCTTTCAAGCGCCGAACCGAACATGAGTAGGCACCACATGTTGACGAATATGTGCATGAAGTTTCCATGCATGAACATGTAGGTCACCGGCTGCCACCAGTGGAAGAAGGGAGACTTCGGGTAGAAAACCGCGAAGGTCTCGATCATGAAGTTCTTGTTGATTAGGGTGGCGATGAACATTAGGGCATTGACCAGGAAGATATTCCTGGTTGCCTCCGGAATGTTTCCGAAAAGCCTTGCCATAAGTCCACCGGAAGGGTTATTATCGTAGCCGTAGTATTGTGCCATGTCTAGAATAGTTTCTCCACCTGGGAGAGATTCAAGATTGCCATGATTTTCTTTCCGTTGCTTGTGAGTTCGGGATTGCCGCTGGAAAGAAGGGTGTCCAGGAGCAACCTGGCTTCGGTGGGGGAGGTCAGAGGATCAGCAGAAGAGGCACCCAGAAGGGCAATCTTCTCAGCCATTGCCGATTCCATTACTCCCGGAAGGGAAGCACTGTCGTCGGAAAGTATCAGGATCAGGTTTTGTACCATGGTCTGAACCTTCCCGGCTTCTCCGGAATAACCTTCCGGAACTCCTCCTACAACCACAGTGTCATTTCCGAGAGAAGATATGTCAAATCCCAGGGAAGAAAGCAACTCGGATTTTTCCTCCAGGAGAAGCCTGTCGCCCACTCCTACCTGAACCTTAACCGGGAACATGTTGGCCTGGGTGACATGACCGTTCTTGTTGAGGGCTGACAGGGCCCTGTCGTAGAGGATCCTTTCCCGAGCCCTCTTTACATTTACCACCATCAGGCCTTCCTTGACTGGAGACACTATGTACTTCCCGTCCAGGATAAGAGTCTGGCTGACATGTACGGTCTTTTCCTCGAATAGCCTTCCGTAGTCTTCACTTCGGTCGACATATCTTGAAGGCTGGTAACTTCCTTTTTCTGCGGAATCACCTTCCCGTGTAAATACACTCTCGAAAGGATTGTAATCTGGATCCAGAGGCACCTGTGGTGCGGTGTCAGGCTTATATTCAGAATAGTGCCTGCCAAGGACCGGCATTTCATTCGCTTCCGGATTGGAGAAATCAATCGTACCCGCGAAGGAATTCTTGCCCAGGGTCTCCTTGACAGCGGCATAGACGACCTGGAAAACGAAAGACTCGTCTTCGAATTTTACCTCGGTCTTGGTGGGACTGATGTTGACATCTATCGATTTGGGATCAGTCTCAAGGTAGATGAAATAAGCCGGGGTGACTCCCTCGGGGATAAGGCCTTCATAGGCTTTCATCACGGCTTTGTGCAGGTATGGACTTCGGAAGTAACGGCCGTTGACAAAGAAATACTGGTTGCCGAGAGTCTTCTTGGCTGTGTCGGGGCGTCCGACGAATCCGCGAAGGGAGAGTACTGAAGTGTCGGCAGAGATGTCCACCAGGTCTGAGGCAACCGATGGACCCATAAGGTCCATAATACGGTACTTCAAGGACTTGGCCGGTTTAAGGACATAAATGTCCTTGCCGTTGTGGCTCAGGGAGAAGCCTGTTTCCGGACAGGTGAGGGCAACCCTGTCGAATTCCTCTACGATGTGCCTGAATTCGACGTTGTCCGATTTAAGGAATTTCCTTCTTGCGGGAATATTGTAAAAGAGGTTCCGGACAGCGATGTTGGTACCCTTGGGAGCTGAAACCTCGGTTGTGGAAAGATGTTCAGATCCGGCGAATTCGACCTGACAACCGGTCTCGCTGCCTTCAACCCGGGTCCTGAGGGTGACTTCCGCAACAGCTGCAATAGAAGCCAGTGCCTCACCGCGGAAACCGAAGGTGGAGATTTGCTGCAAGTCTTCCGCGGTGGCTATTTTGGAGGTGGCATGCCTTTCAAAGCAGAGTACTGCATCGTCAGGAGACATTCCGCAGCCGTTGTCGATAACCTGGATCAAGGTCCTTCCCGAATCGGTGACGACGACGGTGACCTGGTCGGCTCCTGCATCCACGGAATTCTCCATAAGTTCCTTGACCACCGATGAGGGCCTTCCCACGACCTCTCCGGCGGCTATCATGTTGGCTATGTTGCCAGGCAGTATCCTGAGATCCATCCTACAGTAAAAGATAGAATTTGCAGAGATAGATCAGGACCACAGCAAGAAGGATAAGGCCGATAATGCCTATGATCTTCTGGGCTGTGGTTGCTCCGCTGTCACGTTTGGCATAATTGCCATCGCGCCATGATCCACGGATGTAGGCGCCGGCCTTGTATTCACCGGCTGCCTTTTCCTTCTCTTTCTCGGCATCCAGCCTGCCATCTACCTTTCCGAACACCTGACGGCGCTCTTCTTCGTCCTTGTCGTAATAGATCGGCCTGTAGTTGAACTTCCTATGTTCCTGCTGGCCTGGAAATGTAAAAAAACCCATGGCAAGTTATTGTTTCGTAAAAACAAATATAAATAAAAATGTTAAATTAGTGGTATCAATACTTTTTACAGATGAAACATGTAGGAATATCGGTCATGGCGGCGATAGCCGTGATGATTTCCGGTTGTGCCGGCGGTTCCACACCGAAAAACGACTTGACAGATTATGTGAATGTGAAGATTGGATCTGGCGGCCACGGTCATGTGTTCGTGGGAGCCAACGTTCCATTCGGAGCAGTGCAACTAGGCCCCACCAGCATTCCCCAATCCTGGGACTGGTGCTCCGGCTATCATGAAAGTGATTCGACGGTGATAGGCTTCTCCCACACCCATCTCAGCGGTACTGGCATAGGTGACCTCTTCGACATAACTCTCATGCCTGTTGTAGGGGAGGTAAAATATGCCCGGGGAGTTGAGGCGGATCCCGTTTCAGGACTCTGGTCCTATGCTGACCGTACCAAGGAAATAGCCAGGCCTGGTTATTATAGTGTGCCCCTGATCCGTTATGGCATCACCGCCGAGATGACAGCTACCAACCGTGTCGGACTCAGCCGCTACACATTCCCGGCTTCCGACGAATCCGCGATTGTGATTGACCTTGAGAACGGAGGTTGCTGGGACAGGGCTTATGGTACCAAGGTTGAGGTCGTTGATGACCACACTATCAAAGGATTCCGATTCTCGGCAGGCTGGGCGAAGAATCAGAAGGTGTTCTTCTATGCTGAATTCTCAAAGCCTTTCGATTCATTCGAGGTGATTCCAGTAAGGGAAAGGACATTCCAGGACGAGACATTCACGATCAATTACGGAAGGGCAAACTTCAAGACTTCTGATGGTGACCAGGTTCTCGTGAAAGTTGCGATTTCTCCTGTAAGCGAGGAGAATGCCAGGCTCAACATGGAGACTGAACTTGAAGGATGGGATTTCGAGGCTGTGGCCGATGCAGCAAAGGATGCCTGGAACAGCGAATTGTCTAAGATCAAGGTTAAGGGAAAGGATCTTGACTCCAGGACGATTTTCTACACCGCATTGTACCACACCATGATCATTCCTGCCACATTCTGCGATGTCAATGGAGAGTATCGCGGTGCCGATGGAGAGGTCCATCTGGATGGTGGTTTCGTGAACTATACCACTTTCTCGCTTTGGGACACCTACCGTGCCCAGATGCCTTTGATGACGATTGTGCATCCTGAGAAGGAGTCGGATATGGTCAACACCATGATCCGTATCTGTGAGGAGCAGGGCCGCCTACCGGTTTGGCACCTGATGGGCAATGAGACAGACTGCATGGTCGGTAATCCCGGAATCATAGCCGTCGCTGACGCCATTGTCAAGGGTATCCCCGGCATTGACAAGGAAAAGGCTTGGAATGCCTTGAAAACCACTGCTATGTGTGATGACAGGGGACAGGATTTGAGAAAGCGTTTTGGTTACATACCTTCCGACTTGTACAACCAGTCTGTGGCTTGTGATATGGAATATGCCATAGCGGATGGTGCGATGGCCTCAGCTGCGGAGTTCCTTGGCAAGACAGAAGATGCGGAGTTTTTCCGCGAGAGGAGTCATTCCTACAGGAATTACATGGACAAGGAGACCCTGCAGGCCCGTGGAAGGCTTTCTGATGGCAGTTGGAGGACTCCTTTCAGTCCTTATCATTCCGCTCACCAGGTAACAGACTATTGTGAGGGCACGGCCTGGCAGTACACCTGGCTTGCTCCCCAGGACTATGAGGGCCTTGTAGAATTCTACGGCTCAAAGGATTTCTTCCTGGAAAGGCTTGACTCCCTCTTCCTGGCCGATTCACATCTTGAAGGAGAAAACGTTTCCAGTGACATAACCGGTCTGATCGGGCAGTATGTCCACGGCAATGAACCCAGCCATCATATCATCTATTTCTATTCGATGGCAGGCGTCCCTTCCAAGACCGCAGATCTTGTCCGCCAGGTTTATCACGATTTCTATTGGAACAATCCTGAGGGCCTGGCCGGAAATGAGGATGCAGGCCAGATGAGTGCCTGGTATGTTCTTTCCGCCCTTGGATTCTATGAGCCGGAACCGGCTTCAACCCGTTTCTGGTTCGGTGCCCCTGTGTTTGAGGAAGCTGATGTGAATGTCCCTGGCGGAATCTTCAAGATCAAGGCTGATGGCCTTACTCCTGAGAACAAATACATCCAGGAAGTTACCCTGAATGGGCAGAAACTCGGCAGGGGCTACATCGAGTACTCCGAAATCATGGCCGGAGGAGACCTCGTCTTCAAGATGGGTCCGGAGCCGGCGGTTTGGTATTGATCGGGCAGGGTAAAAAAAATCCACAAAAAATTTGTGGAGAAAGAAAAAGTTGTTACCTTTGCAGCCCGCTTCGAAATGAAGCACAGTTCATTGACAATATTGAAAGATTAGTACAAGCAAGTACCGAGAAATTGTAACGAGAATTCGAGAGCGTTAATTTCTTTTGTAGATGTCGGGATTGGACTTAGTGATATAATAAGTGTATATACAAAGAAGAG
>JAGCWD010000071.1 GCA_017962025.1 Bacteroidales bacterium | reverse complement strand
ATATCCCTGCTCTTTTCAACGGATTTGACACCAATTTCAAGATTTTGAGACATCTTGGCGAGCGTTTCCTCGACCATGGCATAAGCAAGGGCAGGGTCGTCAAAGGTGTCTTCAAGAGGTTTTGAGCGATTGTACCAGGCTAAGCCTATCCCAGCCAGGACGATAAGTGAAGCCGCGATGCTAATTGCTGTCCACCATCTGGGTCGGTTGTCTTTGGGCTGGAAGACACGTGACTCCAAGCCGTCAGGCACAATGATAGACTCGTCTGCGGAGATCCGCTCGAGGTCTTCCATGCTGAGTTTCTCTATTTCGTCAATTGTCTTCATATTCAATCATTCTTTTCAAATTCTTGCGGGCACTGCTTAATTTCACCCTCACATTTACTTCGGACATCCCGGTGCGGCTGGCTATTTCCTTGAAAGGCATATCTTCAAATACTCTCATTTCAAGGACTTCTCTTTGCTTGTCCGGAAGTCTGGCCATGCAGACTCTGATCTTCTCGAGGTTCTCCTTACCTATGAGGCTCCTGCTGAGATCGTTGTCGCGATCCGGAACACTCTCGAATACTTCAGATGCCGGGGTGACAATCTTGGATGCCATCTTACTGCGGACCTTGTCCAGACAGATGTTCCTTATGACCGTTATTCCGAAAGCCAGAGGATTCTTTACCGAACCAAGGGATCCCCGCATTTTCCACAACCTTGAGAACAAATCCTGTACCGCATCCTCTGCATCCTCCTGGGATTCCAGAATGTAAAAGGCTACACGATAGAACCGTCCTGAAAGCGGGAGCCAGATTCTCTTGAATTCCTCTACGTCCATCATCTTAATTAGTCTGGGACTCCAGGATCCTGGCAACTTCACTCATAGGAATGGAACCCTTGATGCAGATCAGTGCGCCACTTGATGGTGCATTGATTATCAAATCTGTTACTGCATCCTCAGATGAATTGGTGTCACCATAGATCTCAACTGTCTCGCCGGAATCTTTAGCCTGAAGAAGAAGAGTGTCCTTATTCAGGATTCTGGATAGCCTCGCAGCAAAACGCTCCTTGACGGAAGAGTCACAGTCTTCATAACTGGCAATCGTGATTCGCTTTACATTACGCACGGCAGCAAGCAGCGCCCTGGTGTCCTCATCCATATCGGCCTTGATCAGAGCCTTTACGAAACTCAATCCGAGTCGTCCAAAGCTCAATACCTGGAAATCCGGTTCCAAGGAGTACTCCTTAACCAGAATATTCACCTTGTTCATCTCCTTTGACTCAGCATTCAGGTATGCTCCAAAAGAAGGGAGCAAGGTGATGACAATTAAAATGATTAGCCTTTTCATTTATGCAAATTTAATGTTTTTTGTAGCATGCTACTAACATAGACGGATAAGTCGCGAAATTGTTACGCCGATTAAAAAAACTTCACGTCCGGGAAAAGTAGGGATATTCCGGCTTGGGAGTATTAAATGAACGCCACGGCCGGGAAAACAATGGAATCCGAGGCCGTGGCGTTTAAGGATTGCTGTTCAGACAGCGGAGGTTAACATGCTAAAGTGTCTCCAGCTCGTCCATCCAGAGCTTGACCTTGGCGTCAGAAGGCATGCGGAAGTCTCCACGGGGAGAGAAACTAACCTGGCAGATCTTTGGCCCGTCAGGCATGCAGGAACGCTTGAACTGTTGGCTTAAGAATCTCCAGTAGAACTTCTTGAGCCACTTGAGAATTGTTTCCTTGTCATATCCTCCTTCAAAGGCCCTGCAGGCAAGGAAGAATATCTTGGAAGGAGAATAACCGTAGCACATCAAATTGTAGATGAAGAAATCATGCAGTTCATACGGGCCTATAAGGTCTTCTGTCTTCTGTTTGATTTCTCCACCTTCATTAGCCGGCATCAACTCGGGACTGATTGGAGTTTCGGTTACATCCAGCAGGATTTCGGTAGCGGAACGGCCGGATCCGGACCTTGATTCGGGGAATAGATTCATTGCGGCCCATCGTACAAGATGCTTTATCAAGGTCTTCGGAACTGAAGCGTTTACCCCATACATTGACATGTGGTCTCCGTTGTAGGTGCACCAACCGAGGGCTAGCTCGGATAAGTCTCCGGTTCCAACGACAAGACCGTTCTCCTGGTTTGCAATGTCCATCAGGATCTGGGTTCTTTCCCTCGCCTGGGCATTCTCGTAAGTGGCATCTATGACGGAAGGATCATGACCGATGTCCTTGAAATGCTGTTCGACTGCCGGAACTACTGATATCTCCTTAGCGGTGATCCCCAACGCCTCCATGAGATCGACTGCATTGGATTTAGTCCTTGAAGTCGTTCCAAGTCCGGGCATTGTGATTCCGATTATTCCGGAGCGGGGGATTCCAAGCTTGTCAAAAGCCATGGAGGCAACTATCAGAGCCAGGGTGCTGTCCAGACCGCCTGAGACTCCGATAACTGCTTTTTCGCATCCGATGTGCTCCATCCTTGCTGCAAGTCCGGTTGCCTGTATCCTGAGGATCTCTCTCGATCTCTTTGCAATCTCGAGTGAATCTCCCTCGGGTAGGAAAGGATGCGGTTCTACTTTGCGGAACAGTTTTGCTTCGAAGTCAGTAGGGGCTGCAGCTCCCAGGTCCATACGTGAATAAAGACTCGAGTATTCGCTGGCAGAGGTCCCATCGGGGGCCATTCCTCTGAATGAATTCTTTTTCTGGCGCTGGATGTTCAGACTGCCGATGTCGAGGTCAGCATAAATAATGGAATCGTCCATCTGGAACCTTTTGTTCTCCGCAATCAGGCTGCCGTTCTCGCAGATGATGGACGCACCGCCATAGACAGTGTCCATAGTGGATTCTCCGTAACCGGCAGAACAGTAGATATAGCCCGACACAGTACGTCCGGATTGGTTGGAGATCAGCTCTTTGCGCTGATGGTGCTTAGCCATCACCTCGTTTGAGGCTGAGATGTTGACAATCACTTGGGCTCCGGAAGGCGCCAGGAATGATGAAGGTGGAATAGGAGTCCAGAAATCTTCGCAGATCTCGATTCCGAAGGTCGTTTCTCCTACTGTGAACAGCATATTCGGAGAGATATTGCAGCGTTGTCCGCAATACTTGATGTCAGAATCAAAGCCGTCCCTGTAATAGTTCCGACCATCATCGACAAACCGGCCCGATACCTGCCGACCAGGGGAGAGGAAGTCGGATCCGGAAGCGAACCATCTGCTCTCGTCAAACTCGGCATAAGTGGGTAGGTAGATCTTGGGTACTATTCCTTTGATCCCTCCGTTTTTGATGACCACTGCGCAGTTGTAAAGCCTGCCACGGAACCGGACTGGAGCACCGACCACCACTGTAACGTGTTTGCCTCTGGTGTACCAGCAGATTTTGCCCACGGCCTCATCCGATTTCTCCAGCAGAAGGTCCTGGCCGAACAGGTCCATGCAGGTATATCCTGTGATAGAGAGTTCCGGGAAAACAACGAGTGATGTGCCCTCGGCTTCAACCTTGTCTATAAGCCGGCAGATTGCTTCCCGGTTGAAATCCACGTCTGCGACCTTCACCCGGGGAACAGCGGCAGCTACCCTAAAGAATCCGTAATCCATGTGAATATAATTATGCGTTAGAGGGATCGTTTCCCTTGTCTTCCTCCATGAGCCTTTCTCTTTCTGCACGGCGTCTGTTGTTGACTGTTACGGCAATTCCCCTGTATAGGAAATAAAGACCGATCAGAACTATGCAGATATTAGCCCAAAGTTTTCCTTCTCCGCCCAGCAGGGTTGCAATTCCGAAGTACAGGATGAATGCAGCAAAGAGGAAGTAGACGATATTGATGTATTTTGCCATAATGCTAAAGGGTTTCAATAAGCTTTTTGAATATTGAGCACATCTTGTCTGCGGCAGCGTCCGCGGCCCTGATCACATCCTCGCCGTCGTTCTTGTAGTCTGCGGCATAATGGTCGTGGGCTTCATTGGTCACTACCGACATTCCGAAGACCGGTATATCAGAATGCCTTGCCGTAATTACCTCAGGTATGGTTGACATTCCCGTCACATCTCCTCCGATGATACGGATGTACTTGTATTCCGAAGGTGTCTCATAGGTAGGACCAGTGCCACCAAAATAGACACCCTTGTGGACTTTGATTCCCAGCCCGGCGGCGATGCTCTCAGCCTTGGCTATGAGGCCCAGGTCGTATGGTCTTGTCATGTCAGGGAACCTTGGACCGAATTCGTCCATGTTCGGACCAATGAGCGGATTAGGCTGTTGGCAGATATGGTCCTTTATGATCATCAGGTCTCCGATCTTATAATCGTAATTGACTCCTCCGGCTGCATTGGAGACGAAAAGGTACTTGATTCCGGCTAGGATCATGACCCTGGTTGGCAGAGTGACCAGATCCATCGAATAGCCTTCATAATAATGGATCCTTCCTTGCATCATGATGACTTCCTTGCCTCCGAGTTCGCCTACGATGAAATTGCCTTTGTGACCTATAGCAGTTGATGAAGGAAAACCAGGAATAGTCTTATATGGGATGACAAGCGGATCCTTGACCTCATCGGCAAGTTTTCCAAGACCGCTTCCAAGCACTATCCCGACAATAGGCTTGCGTTCGCCTAGCTTTTCCTTGAGATAATCAGCAGCATTGTGTATTCTTTCTAGTCTGGGGTCCATGACAATTATGATTTATGTGTCAAACTTTCTATCAACTTAAGCTCCGCCTTTCCGCCGTCGAGAATATCCCTTTCTGAAGGTACGACCCTGTCGCGCATTACAAAACGTCCACCGGATATCAACGATACCACGCAATCGCTATGGGCTGAATAAACGTAGTTTGCGAGGAACGGGGCAGGGGAAAGGAAGAAGGAATTGTCAGTGTCAACTATCTGGATGTCTGCGTCCCAACCTTCTTCGATCTTTCCGGTGTGGACTCCAAGGGCCCTGGCACCGTTGACTGTTGCCATCTTGATAAGATCCTGGAGTGGTAAGACTGTCGGGTCGTTTGACCAGGCTTTTTGGACGATGGCCGCAGTCTTCATGGCCTCAAGCATGTCGAGATTGTTTGATGACGCGCATCCATCCGTACCAAGGCAGATATTGGCTCCTGCATCAACCAGATCGTGCCATCTGAATCCGTAGCCTGATGCAAGTTTAAGGTTGGAATTGACATTATGGACGCAGTTGACATGCCTTTCTCCAAGGATTTCAACATCCTTGTCGGATAGCCAGAGGGAATGGGCGGAAATCACATCGGGTCCAAGGATCCCCAAGGAATCTAAGTACTCGACGGGGGAGAGGCCCTTATGAGTTTTTCGGCAGTCAAGAACTTCCTTCTCGGTTTCCGAGACGTGGATGTGTATTTTAAGGCCATGTTTCCGGGCGAATTCAGTCGCCCATAGCATCAGGGATTCACTGACTGTGTAAACGGAGTGAATGCTTATTGCAAATGCAGACCTCGGCCCCCAGGAAGGGACAGTCTCGAACATCTCAAGGCATTTCTCCATCTGCTGCCTGGAAACCTTTTGGTTAAAGTTGTCAAGGAAGGTGAACGAAACCATATTCCTGAGCCCTGTTTCTTCCGCAGCCTTGCGCGCGACAGGGGAGAACCAGTACATGTCGTTGAATGCAGTTGTCCCGGTCTTGATCATCTCAAGGGCGGCCACCTTAGTGCCCCAATAGACAAATGGTTCATCCAGGTGTGACTCTATGAACCAGATGTGGTCGAGCCAGTCTTGAAGGACCATATCTTCCCCGACACCCCTCATCAGAGTCATCGCTGCGTGAGTGTGCATGTTGACAAAGCCAGGCATCGCTATCTTGCCATTGCAGTTGACTATTTCTTCATTGGGGAACGTTTCATGCGCAGCATCTGAGTGTGGAGTGATCGAAGCGATCAATCCGGAGATCGTCAAGACATCCGGCAAGGTACGCGATACGGAAGGATGCCTGTCCGTGCCGAATACATGGGGCATGGTCACACGCCCGAAGGCAGTCGTGCTGCGCGCCTATGACAGAAACGGCGAGCAGTATGAGCT
>JAGCWD010000070.1 GCA_017962025.1 Bacteroidales bacterium | reverse complement strand
TTGTTTTCGTATCGTTTCCGATGTTAATATATTGCATATCAAGTAGTTAAACCATCGACGCAAATATAATACAAACGGGACAAAAACGAGACAGAATCAGCAAAATTGAATGAAAAATTCCGATATTGCAGCAATCATAGGAAACTCTGTAATACTCGCCTAACGTGCTGATGCTTCTGATATTACATCGCCCACCTGACGTATCGTTTCCGATTGTTTACCGCGCTAGAAGAAATTTTATTATATTTGTTTTATGTCAAAGACAGAAGTAGAGAAGCTATTGAAGGAGCATGGAATCAAGGTTACCGCAAACCGTTTGCTGGTGGCTGAGGCACTCGGGCATGAGAAACGCCCGTTAAGCTTGATGGAATTGGAGGACAGGATAGAGACTATTGACAAGTCCGGGATTTTCCGCTGCCTGAACACCTTCAAGGAACACCATCTTGTCCATTCCATTGAGGATGTGGAAGGAACCCGATATGAACTGTGTTTGAGCCACGATCCCGATCATGACGAAGATACCCACGTCCATTTCTATTGCGAGAGATGCCACCGTACATTCTGTCTTGACGATATCCATATACCTCCAGTGGTCCTTCCTGAAGGATATGATTCCCGGACAAGCAATTATCTTGTGAAGGGAATCTGTCCTGAATGTTCCGGTCACCATTCAGTTTGATTTTTCGAAAAAATCGTATATTGCAGAAAATTAATGTATTGATATGAAACAGTTCGTAATGGCAACCCTGGCAGTGCTCCTTTCTTTCGTTGCATGTGCCCAGAACAAGGTCAACCTCCCCGCTCCCCGTAAGGATGCAGAAATGACACTCTACCAGGCCCTCCAGCAAAGGGCTTCAGTAAGGGACTTCAAGACTGTCGAAGTTTCCGACCAGACCCTTTCGGACCTTCTTTGGGCCGCCGTTGGTGTGAACCGTAATGATGGGAGGCGTACTGCCCCCACGGCAATGAATACCCAGGAGATCCGTCTTTACGTCTGCCGTACCGATGGTGCTTATGAATATATCGCCCAGGACAATAGCCTTGTCAAGTTAAGCGAGAAAGACCTTCGCAAATCTGTCGCCGCTGGTCAGGGCAATATCGGCGATGCCCCTCTATTCCTTCTGATCGTTGCAGATCTCAACAAGTACAGTCGTCCCGGTCCAAGCACAGCTACCTTCGGAGCGGTTGACTGCGGCTATGTATCCCAGAATATCTGTCTTGCATGCCAGGCTCTGGGTCTTGCCACTGTCCCTCGTGCCATGATGGATCAGGAGACACTGAAAAAGGAACTCGGCCTCAAGGAAGACATGGAGCTCCTTATCAATCATCCGGTAGGCTATAAGAAATAGTAATCTACTTAAAATCAAGCTTTTAGCGTCCTGGCGGAATTCAAAACCGCCAGGACTAGCATTCCTACATCAGCAAGAACCGCCATCCACATAGTGGCTAAACCCGGGATTGCAAGCAGTAACACGAGAACCTTGAAGAATATTGAGAAAAACGTGTTCTGCCTGGCGATTCCCAGAGTCTTTCTGGCTATCTTAATCCCTTCTGCAAGTTTTGAAAGCTTGTCGTCCATCAGTACTACATCAGCCGCCTCTATAGCGGCATCCGACCCAAGCGCTCCCATGGCTATTCCTACATCAGCCCTGGCCAGCACAGGAGCATCGTTAATTCCGTCTCCGACAAATGCCAGCCTTCCATCCTTACCCAGTTCTTTAAGAAGACTTTCGACCTGGGCGACCTTTCCGTCAGGGAGGAGCCCAGCTTTGTACTCATCAATTCCAGATTCTACGGCTACCTCGGCTGCCACGTCTTCCATGTCTCCTGTGAGCATTACTGTCTTGCGGACACCTTGTTCCTTTAAAGCCCGTATGGCAGCTTGAGTTTCTTCCTTAATCCTGTCAGAAACCACTATGTGACCGGCATATTCCCCGTCAAGACAGACATGGACTATGCTTCCGCTCTTTTCGCACTCCTTCCATCTTGCTCCTTCAGATTCCATCATCCTGCTGTTCCCAACGCACACTACCTTGCCATTCACCTTTGCCCTGACACCCTGCCCGGCTATCTCTTCTACGTCCTCCACCAAGCAGCTGTCTGCTTCGTCGGGATAGGCATTCTTAAGCGATAGCCCTACGGGATGTGATGAATATCTTTCCACGTGGGCAGCGAGATGAAGCAACTCCTGTTCGTCCAGTTTTTCCGGATGGACTGCTGTTACCTCGAACACCCCTTCAGTCAGCGTTCCAGTCTTGTCGAAAACTACTGTGTCAACTTTTCCAAGTGCCTCCAGGTAGTTCGAACCCTTTACAAGGATTCCCTTCCTTGAAGCCCCACCTATGCCTCCGAAATAGGCCAGTGGGATGGACACCACCAGAGCGCAAGGGCAAGACACAATCAGGAATGTAAGTGCCCTGTAGAGCCATTTGGCAATGTTGCCTGAGAAGTTTCCGGAAAGCAGGGGAGGGAGGAATGCAAGGATCAGGGCAGCTGCTACAACTATCGGGGTATAGACTCTCGCGAACCTTGTGATGAAGTTCTCGCTGGTGGACTTGTTCGATGATGCGTTCTCCACCAGATCGAGAATCCTGGAGGCCGTAGATTCCCCGAATAACTTGGTAACCCTTGCCCTAACCACTCCTGAGAGGTTCACGCAGCCGGAAAGGATCTCGTCACCGATTCCTATCCCGCGAGGGACGCTCTCGCCTGTAAGGGCGACAGTATCAAGGCTTGAATTACCTTCCAAAACAACTCCATCCATAGGAACCTTTTCTCCTGGCTTAACAACTATAATTTCTCCCACTTTCACCTCATCAGGATTGACTGTGGTGATTGTCCCGTCCCTTTCAACATTGGCGGTGTCGGGACGTATGTCCATCAGATTCGAAATCGACTCCCTGCTCTTTCCCTCTGCCATCTCTTCGAAGAATTCCCCTACCTGGAAGAACAGCATGACGAAGACGGCCTCGGGAAACTGGCTCTCTGCTCCAGGTATGAAGCCGATAGTCAGGGCCCCCAAGGTTGCGATGCTCATGAGGAAGTCTTCATCCAGAAGTTCGCCGTGAAGTAGTTTCTCTCCTGCCTCCATCAGGGTCTCGCCTCCGGCAATGAGGTAAGGGACCAGAAACAGCAGGAGTTCCTGCCACATCTTAAGATTGGCAGCCTTGCTGATCAGAATTGCCGCGACCAAAAGAACCGCACTGACTATAATCTTTATCAGTCTTTCCTTGTTCTCTTTTTCCATATATTGTTCTTTTTCTTTCTTCCCTCGGGCCGGGACCTTGGGTACATGGACCGTCGCTTCGCGACCCCACCGCTCGCTTCGCTCCGGTCCCCCCTCTCAACGTGCCGAGGGTGGCAGTGGTCCATGTACCCAAGGTCTCGGCCCGGGACAAAGGTGGTAATAAAGAATTGCAACCGGGTTGCAAAGTGTTAGGAGCGGGTGTTTGTCGATGAATTTCAGGCTTTTGTCGAGAGAACCAGGGATGACCGTAAATACGGCTGGCATTTTGCAATTGTCCAATCAAACCAAAACCTATATGTCATGAAAACTTTAGTCAGATATTCAGCCTTTGTCCTCGCGATAGCGATGGCGGCTATGATCAATACAGGTGAGCTCAACGCTCAGGTCCGTTCCAGCGCTGGTCGTTCCGGTCAGTCCAGAGCCCAGCAGGTTACTCCCAGAAATCAGCAGGCCACTCCAAGGGCCCAGCAGGTTACTCCTAAGGACCAGATGAAGATGGACAAGAAACAGGATAAGGTCGACCGCCAGCAGATGCCGGCAAACATCAACCGTCAGCCTGAACTCAACCATCAAGTCGATATGGCCCGCAAGAACAACCAGCTAACGGTTCCTTTCCGTCCTGACAGACACGGCAGGGTATGGCACGCACCGGTCATGGCACCGGTCCCGGTCTTCACTCCGGCTCAGGTCAGAATCAGGACCAACGCCACAAGGCTGGTCGTTTACACCGACTTCTTCACCAAGGCACAGGCTTATGCCTACGTCTCCAACCTCCTCGCAGATATGTACTATGACATCGACACCTATGACACTTCCTACGGATGGTTCAACACCTCCATGACGGTGATTCCCACTCCTCACGGATGGGCTGACCCGAGGGCGGCGAATCAGTTCAGGATCAGGTTCGATTTCAAGCGCAGCGGCGGAAGGATCAAGGTCTATATCACTGGCCAGTGGAGAGAGTCCATGCTTGGAGGTCCCCTGTATGACCTTCGCTACCAGCCCAGCGACCGCTACAGCACCTTCTACGCCTGGAATATCCTCGAGCAGATAGCCTCTGCAATCCCTAACTATAGGATCGAGTTCCAGTAGTATCATAAATGGTCCGGATTAAACTCCGGACCATAATTATTGTCTAAAAATAAGTAGGAAATCATCACATTTAAATAACAGAATCATGAAGAAATCATTGTTTGTAATCGCGGCAGCGTTATTGCTCTCAATCTGCGCCTTCGCCCAGGAAAACCGCAGGCAAGGATTCGAGAGACCTGACGAGGCCACCATGCTTAAGATGCGCACTGATCGCATGGCCAGGGAATTAGGGCTGGATGAGGCCCAGACCGCAAAGCTACTTGAATTAAATCAGAAGTATCCCAACACCATGATGGGTCCCCGTATGGGCGGGCAAGGCAGACCCGGAATGGGAAGACCTCCCAGAGAGGGAATGAACGACCAGAATGCAACGGAAGAGAATGCCCCGAAGAAGGACAGGAAAGCCCGGAGAGCTGAGGAAAAGAAGGCTCAGGAAGCCCAGATAAAAGAAATGGAGGCTGCGATGGAGGCCTATGAGAATGAACTTAAGGGCATCCTAACCGAAGATCAGTACAAGACTTATCAGGAGAACAAGAACAGGCGTATGCAGATGCAGCAGCGTGGCCCTGGAGGTCCTGGTGGCCCCGGTAGGGGAGGTTTCGGTCCTGGTGGCCCTGGTGGTAACAGAGGCGGCTTCGGTGGAAACGGAGGTGGCTTCGGAAACAATGGGGGCGGTTTTGGAAATAACAACGGAGAGAACTGGTAACAGATGAAGAAATTAGGCTTTGGCCTTATGCGGCTCCCGCTTCTGGATCCGCGCAACCCTAAATCCATAGACATCGACCATTTCAAGAAAATGGTCGATGTCTTCATGGAAAGAGGTTTTACATATTTCGACACGGCTTATACATATCATCAGAGCAAGAGCGAGGCGGCTTTCCGCATGGCCGTACAGGAGAGGTATCCTCGCGACCGGTTCACCCTCACGGACAAGATGCCTATGTGGGAGGTCCGGCAGGAGTCGGACTATGAACGGCTGTTCAATGTACAGTTGCAGAGGACTGGTGTGGAGTATTTCGATTACTACTGGTTCCATACTCTCAATAAGGGATATGTCGATGTCCTGGACCGTACCAATGGCTGGGATTTCGCTCTTCGCAAGCAGAAGGAGGGCAGGGTCAGGAACATTGGTTTTTCCTTCCATGACGATTCTCCAACCCTTGAACGCATCCTCAAGGAGCATCCCGAGATGGAATATGTCCAGTTGCAGATCAACTATGTCGATTGGGATTCCCCTTCAATAGAATCAGCCAGGTGTTACGAACTCTGCGAGAAATACGGTCGCAAGGTAATAGTCATGGAACCTGTAAAGGGAGGCTCTCTTGCCCAGATTCCTTCCGAAGTCGAGGCAATCTTCAAGGAGCATTCCCCGGAAGCTTCTCCCGCTTCATGGGCTATCCGTTTTGCGGCATCCCTGCCGAAAGTGGTAATGGTCCTGAGCGGAATGAGCGAGATTTCACAGGTCGAGGACAACACCTCGTTCATGGCCGATTTCCAGCCTCTGGACGACGAGGAACAACTCGTACTCGCGAGGGCGGCCGGAATGATTAAAAACTCGATCGCTATTCCCTGCACCTCATGCCATTACTGCACTGACGGTTGCCCGATGAACATAGCAATCCCTGAATATTTTGCCATCTATAACTCCCTGAAGCAGTTCGGAAAATCCTCGGCCTTCAACAGCAGATTCTATTTCAACAGAATCTCGGCATATCGTGGCAAACCGTCCGACTGCATCGAATGTGGACAATGCGAGGAGCATTGCCCGCAGCATCTTCCAATCATCGACAACCTGAAACTCGTGTCCGGAGAATACGAGAAGAATTAGGAACGCCTGAAAAGTTTGTCTATTACAAGGGCGATGGCACCGTCGCCCGTGACGTTGCATGCTGTGCCGAAGTTGTCCATCGTGATGTAGAGTGCTATCATGAGGGCTTGTTCCTGTTCTCCGAAACCCAGCATCGTTGCAAGGACCCCGAGAGCGGCCATGATTGCGCCTCCCGGAACACCAGGGGCGGCCACCATCATTACCCCCAGCATCATGATGAAGCCGAGGAACATCCAGAAGTCAAACTGCATTCCCTGCATCATCATCAGTGCAACTGCACAGGCAGTGATCTTTAGGCAACTGCCGGAGAGATGGATAGTCGCGCAGAGCGGTATGGTGAAACCAGCTATCTCATCGCTGACTCCGTTGTTCTTGGCACAATTGAGTGTCACAGGAATAGTGGCAGCCGAGGAAGATGTCCCCAGTGCTGTGAAGTAGGCCGGAAGCATTTTCCCAAGGAGTTTGAAGGGGTTTTTCTTGACAATACCCCCAGCAATACAATATTGGAACACCAAAAGGAAGATGTGAATTAGGAAGATCACTCCGATGATGGAGATAAAGACCTTTATGACGTGAATGGCCTGTCCTGTGTGAGTCATGCCAAGGAAAAGACCGAAGATATAGACTGGGAGCAAGGGGATGATCACAACTTCTATGGTCTTGACCACAATGTCCTTGAATTCGTTGGCAAAGTTCTTAAGATGGGGGGATCCGAAGAAAGCCATTCCCAGACCCAGGGTGAAAGCGAAGACCAAAGAAGCCATCACGTCCACCATGGGAGGAATCTGGATTGTAAAGAAGGGTTCCAGGCTCTCAAATTCAGCAACTGATTCAGCGCTGGTACCACCTATAAGTTTCGGGAAGACGCTGACGCTGGTTCCATATGAAAGCAGTCCTGCGAAAACAGTGTCGCAATAGGCTATTAACACCGTTATGAGCAGCAACTTGCCGGCACCTTGCCCGATGTTCGAAATCGCAGGAGTCACGAGCCCGATGATGATCAGGGGGATCATGAACTGAAGGAAGTTGCTGAATATGCTGTTGAAGGTGATGAACAGACGCACAGCTCCTTTAGGTAGGAAGAGGCCGAAAACGATACCCAGGATAATTGCGATGATGATACGGGGGAGGAGCCCCAGATGAAAACTCTTCTTCAAGGCCGGATAGTGTTTGTGGTTTTTACAAATATGGCGATTTTTTGCCAATTATGGTACAGGCGGCGTCAAGAGTAACGTTTCTGCAGCCTGAAGGTGATTGAGAAGCAAGCCACCATCAGAAGGACGAGAGGATAGAAGAGGAAGGGGATGATCTCGGTGGCAGGAATTCCAGTGAATCCTGAAGCCATGAGGAGCTGTACTCCATAGGGGATGAGCCCCTGGACAACACACGAAAAGGTGTCGAGGATTGACGCAGTCTTGCGGGGATCGAGTCCGTAACGGGCCGTAATGTCCTTGGCGATATGACCTGTGGACAGGATGGAGATCGTGTTGTTGGCCGTGCAGAAATTGGACAGGCCTACGAGTCCGGCGATGCTGAATTCTGCCCCGCGCTTTCCCTTAATGCTCTTGGTGAGCCCCTTTATGATGAAATCTATACCGCCGTTCCGGCTGATTATCTCCAGCATTCCTCCTGAGAGCATGGTCACTATGATAAGGTCTCCCATCCCCGCTACGCCCTCGCCGACACTAGCGAGGAAGTCGGTCCAGGTAAGTCCGTCGGTGAAACCAATGACCGCGCAGAGGACCAGGCCGATTGCCAATACGACCAAAACATTGATACCGCAGATGGCCAGGATTATGACACTCAGGTAAGGGATAAGCTTCACTATGTCGATTGAGCCTATTTCAGGTACCGCGTTCAGGTTCATTCCAATCGCTATGTAAATGGCAGTCACTATTATGGCCGCAGGTCCGGCTATCCAGATGTTTGCCTTGAACTTGTCTGACATCGAACATCCCTGAGTTGTGGTGGCGGCTATGGTAGTATCCGAAATAAATGAGAGATTGTCTCCGAAGAAGGCTCCTCCAACGATCAGGGCGATTATCATCGGCAGGGATATCTCCGCCTGGGAGGCGATTCCGGAAGCGATAGGGGCAAGGGCGACTATCGTTCCGACACTGGTACCGATTGCCATGGAAATGAAGCAGGCGGCAAGGAATAGGCCGGCCAGGATAAACTTCTCAGGCAGGATTGTCAAGGTCAGGTTTACGGTTGCTTCCACGCTCCCGATCGCTTTAGCAACTGAAGCGAAGGCTCCTGCCAGGATGAATATCCAGATCATCAGCAGGACGTTCTTGTTCCCTGCTCCTGATGAAAAAGTATTGATGCGTTCTGAAATCTTGCCGGGAGTAATCAGCACGGCATAGATCGAGGCCAACAGGAAAGCCGATGCAACGGGCACCTTGTAGAAGTCCCCGCAGACCAAGGATGTCACCAGGTAAGTAAGGAGGAAGACTACAAGGGGGCTGAGGGCCAGCCAGCCGTTCATTTTTCTTTTGTCATCGGCCATTGGATTTCATCTTTTTTGTCAAGTCGCATGCAAATATAGGACTTTATTTTTCATATATTTGTATTTAATCATTTCTATTGCGATGAAGACACGTCATTTACTCCCTGCTGCAGCGCTCATTCTGATCCTGTGCGCAGTTTCTTGCAAGAAGGGCGAGACCGTCATAAGCACCTATGAAAACCAGATAGAGCAAAAGCTCGAGCAGTCTGATTCAGCCGGGGTAACGATCACACAGAGCATCGAGTACCTCGAAAGCATCGAAGGTGGAAAGACCCTGTGCTCCAAGGTCAACAACCTGATAGTGAAGTTCTGCTTCGGCGATTCTTACGACGGTTATGAACTCGGACCGGCTTCAGAGGATTATGCAGCTTCCCTTGTAGATGACTATAGGAAGGATGCAGGGGAGACCTTCGACCCTGATCTGGAATCCTATTGGACTTACAACTGGTCCTATCTGATGACCGGTCGTTTCGCTGATTCCTACGGTGATCTCCAGACCTACACTGTCTATTCTGAGAATTATCTTGGCGGTGCCCATGGGATGCAGTCCCTCATTCCGCACGTAATAGACCTAAGCACCGGAGAAGAGGTTCCTGAAGAGGAAATGTTCGTCGAAGACTACCATGAGCCGGTGGCAGGGCTGATCCGTGAAGCCCTCCAGAAAGCCTGGGGTTCTCCGGACGATCCCAGCTCGACATACTGCATGATGGAAGAGGAAGGAATGGTTCCTAACGGTTTCTTCGGAGTTTCCGAGGAGGGTGTGACCTGGTACTTCCAGCCTTATGTCATCGCAAGCTATGCTCAAGGAGTCATCGAGGCCATGGTCCCATGGTATCTCCTGAAGCCTTATCTCAGCAAGAAGGTATCCAAATTCTGAAATTGAGGCCTTATTCTCCCCAGCCGGCTTCTATGTTTGCGATGTTCCCGGCTATCCAGACCGTATCCCCTTCCTGGAAGACCAGGTCAGGTTCCGGATTGGTGATGAATTCGTTCCCCCGCAGCAAACTGATCACCATACACTGATACTTCCTCAGTGCAGCGCTTCTGAGGGTCTTCCCAGTGAGGAATGAATCTCCTGTCAGGACCCGGGGCTCGATCCTGAATCCGTCGTCTTCGTTGCCGGCGGAAGTGTCGTCCACGGAGTCTGAGATCATATTCCTAAGCCTGTCAAGCTGTTCGGTGGTGCCGACTGCGATAAGCCTGTCACCCGGGAATAACCTGACATCCCCAGATGGTATGGTGATGTTGATCGATCCGCGCTGGATCTTGATGATGTTTGCTCCTGACTTGTCTCGGAGTGGAAGATCCTTAAGCTGCATTCCTGCCAAGGAGGATTCCTGGGCGATATTAATTGCCTCAGTCCGTACATCGTAGGTAGAAAGCTTCTGTCGGACCGAAGAACTGACTGGCTTTGTCCTCCTCTCGTTTTCTTCCCTCTCATTGTAGTTCTGAAGAAACCTCTTTTCGAGGGAGGAATATCTGTGCATGGACCTTCTTGCAAAGAATATGAAAGCGATTCCTGCCAGGATGATGGCAAGTACCGTCCAGCCTGCGAGATGGAAGTGGGTCGAGAGGACTCCGAGAATGATGCTTATGACCAGGAAGGACCTGGCGAAAACGAGGCCGGTGATCGGCCAGATGTTGCTTGGTTTTTCCTTCAGCAGTCTTGGAGCGCTCTTGCTGATGGAACCGGAATGGATTCCCATTCCAAAGAGGAATGGAGTCATGACAAGCAGGGTTACAGCAGCCTGGATGACATTCCTTGCCTTGTCTCCGATGGAGGGGAGGAGCTTCTCAGTCAGGGGACCTAGATATAGACGAGAACCGATGTAAATCGCCAGGATGATGACTCCGTAGAGGAGAATCCTTGTGAAATAGGCGGAGAGCAGTTTCTTCCACTCGCTGTCTTCAGCGGCAGTGTGACGGGATGAGGTGTTGGCAGAAGAAGAAAGGCGCTCCAGCCACAGAGGGGGGAGTTTCCGTTGGAGCATCTCGTAAGTCGGACCGGCAAGTTTCATCATGTACGGAGTGGTGAAAGTGGTGATTACCGACACCGCTATGATAACCGGGTAGATGAAGTCCCTCATGACCCCCAGGGTACATCCGACACCTGCGAGGATGAATCCGAATTCACCGAGCTGGGCGAGGCTGAATCCCGAGTGTACTGAGTTGTAGAGTCCGTTGCCTGTGAGCATTATTCCGGCTCCGACGAAAAGGATGTGG
>JAGCWD010000069.1 GCA_017962025.1 Bacteroidales bacterium | reverse complement strand
GGTCACTATATCAAGGTCATTTGTCGGCTCGTCCATCACCAGAAGGTTGGGCTGCCGCATGAGAATCGTAAGGAGGTAAAGCCTCCGTTTCTCTCCTCCTGACAGCTTGCGGATCTTATTGGACAGCATGTCGTGAGGAAACATGAAACGGCCGAGAAGATGGGTGTCATTGACGGTTTCAAGGACGGTCTGATCCTCGTCGAAACTAATGCCTTCCTGTCGGTAATAGCCAGTCTTCAGTGACTCTCCTCTCTCGATAGATCCTTGAATCTCAAGAGTCTCCAAACCACCTGTCTGTCCAGTCAGAATATTGATAAGTGTTGTTTTCCCACAGCCATTGCCGCCAACAATCCCGACTCTCTCGTAACGTTGGAAATTATAGGTGAAACCCTTCAACAGGGTCTTCCCGCCATAGCTGAAGCCCAGGTTCCTGCAGTTGATGATCTTCGTTCCCAGACGGGCCGCCTGCCCTATCTCATCCAGGTTAATCTGGTTGGTCCTGTACTCCTGGCCAGCCCTGTCCTTGAGTTCATAGAATGCATTCTTCCTAGCCTTGGACTTCCCTGTACGTGCACAAGGACTCGCATGCATCCATTCAAGTTCGCGCCTGAGAAGGTTCCGCACCTTGTCGGTCTCAGCATTGTAATTGTCTATCCTCTCCTGCCGCTTTTCAAGATAATTCTGGTAGTCCCCCCGATAGATGTACACCTGGCCATGGTCCAGCTCCATCACCATATTTGCCACACTGTCAAGGAAATAGCGGTCATGGGTAACCATCAGCAGGGTACAGCGTGCATGCGAAAGATAGTTCTCAAGAAACTCTATTGCTTCTATGTCCAGATGGTTGGTAGGCTCATCCATTATAAAGAAGTCAGCTTCGCTGGAGAGCATCACTATAAGGGCAACCCTCTTTATCTCGCCTCCGGAGAGATCACTCATCTTCCGCATAGGATCCCCCATCTTGAAAGAGGACAGCAACTGGCGGATGCGCAATTCGTAGGCAGCTACATGTTCAGGATCGAGATGTGCCGTCCATTTCGCGCTGTCCGATACAATCTGGTCCCAGACCGTGGAATCTGGATCATAGTCATATTCCTGTTCCAGGAAGGCTATCCGTATGTCTTTCAGGAATATGATCCTCCCTCCCGAATCAGAGCTATCCTTCCCTGCCAGAATCCTCAAAAGACTCGTCTTGCCGGTGCCATTGGGTGCGATGAGGGCTATCTTGTCACCTTCATTGACATTGAAACCGATGCGCTCGAAAAGGACCTTCGGGCCATAGGATTTGGAAATGTTCTCTATTTGGAGATAGCTAGGCATGCTTTGCTACAGGCCTTCGATGTCGGAATCGTCGTAATTTCGGAACCATTCCCCAAGTTTTTCCCTCGCCTGGATCTTGACCTCAGGGGTTACGTTCTTGGCGACAGAATAAAGTGCCCACATCATGGCTGCCAAGTCATCGGTATAACCAACCATCGGCAAAAGGTCGGGAATAAGGTCGGTGGGAAGGAGAAGATAACCCAAGGCGCCAAGGATCTTAGTCCTGTCTGCCCGGGGTGTAGCCGGATTCCGGACTACATAATAAAGCAGCAAAGCTACATAGACAACCTTGATTCCGGCCTTCCGGGCCACCTTCTTAAGTTTTCCCCAGAACTGGTCGTCCGAGAAATACTTTTTGTACTTGTCGTAATTTCCTAATACTTCCATGACAGGTGTAAATATACAAAATTCATGCGGAATGATTATATTTGTACATGAGTTCATTCCTAGCACCCCCTCCTTTCAAGGAGGAAATGACCGGCCCAGAGGTCGATTCACACTATAAGAAATTACGTCTTCAGGTTTTCCTGGGCATATTCATAGGCTACGCTGGATTCTACATAGTCCGAAAGAACTTCTCCATGGCTATTCCGGGCCTTGAGGCCCTCGGCTTCCACACCGAAGAACTTGCTATAGTCCTGTCGATGAATGCAATTGCCTACGGTTTCTCCAAATTCCTGATGGCCAGTATTTCCGACAGGAGCGATGCCCGGAAATTCCTCCCCCTCGGACTGGTTTTGGCCGCCCTTTCAATGGCATTCATGATTGTTCCTGTCCAATGGCTTGGGATTGAGCACAAGGGCTGGGCTATCGCACTGATGTCCTTCCTCAACTTCCTGGTAGGCTGGTTCAACGGGATGGGGTGGCCTCCATGCGGCAGGGTGATGACCCGATGGTTCTCCATTAAGGAGAGGGGGACATGGATGTCGGTCTGGAACTGCGCACACAATGTAGGAGGAGCATTGGTCGGGCCTATGGCCACATACGGTGCTATCTGGTTCGGCTCATGGTTCTACGGAGCCCATTCCGACCACTATTTCCTTATCGGATCCTTCGTATTTCCGGCTGCTGTAGCCATACTGATAGCAATCATAGCCTGGTGCCTGATCAGGGATACACCTCAGTCTTGCGGACTGCCATCCATCGAGAAATGGTCCGGACACGCTTCAAGACATTATACGGAAAAAAGCGAAGAAGTCATCTCGGTTCAAGAGATCTTCAAGACCGTGCTTTCCAACAAGTTGCTCTGGTATATCGCCTTTGCCAACGCCTTCGTTTATATGGTTAGGTACGGCTGCCTGGACTGGGCACCCAAAATCCTTACTGACAAGGGTATAGACCTGACAAGCACTGGATGGGCTTATTTCGCCTATGAATTTGCTGCCATACCGGGAACCCTCTTCTGCGGCTGGCTCAGTGACAAGGTTTTCCGTGGACGCAGGGCTCTTCCGACCATAATCTTCATGGCCCTTGTGGGAGTAGCGATATTCATCTATTGGAGGAATCTAGACAACCTGACCGTCATCATCTCCTGCCTGATCGCGATCGGTTTCTTCATCTATGGTCCGGTCATGCTCATCGGCGTACAGGCCCTTGACCTTGCTCCGAAGAACGCAGCAGGTACTGCCGCCGGCCTCACCGGTTTCCTTGGATATGTTCTGGGGACCGCCCTCCTGGCAAACATCCTGATCGGATTCACCATGAAGAGTGCCGGACTCGACACAGTGTTCGTACTCTTCCTCGCGGCATGTGTGATCTCCATAATACTTATGGCCCTCACCTACCGCGCAGAACAGTATCTGGTCAGGAAAGACTAGAAATCGAAATAATTCCTGGCATTGAAGTATGAGATGTCGCGAACCATCCTCGCGACATCTTCCATTTCGCTCACAGGAATCCTGCCCGTTTCAACGTCACGTCCGATAACGTCGCAGAGGATACGACGGAAGTATTCATGCCTCGGGTAGCTGATAAAGCTCCTGGAATCAGTCAGCATGCCCACGAAACGGCTGAGGAGTCCCAGCATCGACAGGGAATCCAGCTGGCGGCGCATCCCGATCTCCTGATCGAGGAACCACCACCCGGAACCGAACTGCATCTTCCCTGGTACGGTGCCGTCATTGAAGTTGTACGCAGTGGTCATGATGACATCATTGTCCTTAGGATTGAGGCAGTAGAGGATGGTCTTGGTTAGTTTGTCCTCAGATGCCAGGCGGTCGAAGAACCTGTTCGCAGCCACGGCCATCTCAAGGTCAAGGATTGAATCATAGCCTGTGTCAGGACCAGCCTGCGAGAACATCTTCGAATTATTGTTACGTATTACTCCGACATGGTACTGTTGAGCCCATCCTGCATTGGCATCCATCACTGCCTGGTCATGTAGGAAGGCGCTGCGGAATTTCCTGCTTTCAGCGAATGTAGGTGCTTTCCCAAGGAGGACTTTCTTGAATATCAGTTCAATCTCTACAGGCTTATAATCATCAGCGTAGAAAGTGTCGAAGCCGTGATCCGAAAGCTTGCAGCCCATTGACGCAAAGAAATCGTGACGCTTCTGGAGGGCTTCCATAAGGTCGGCGTAGGAATCGATCTCCTTGTCTGCAGACTCTCCCAACCTCTTGAGATATTCCTTGTATGCTGAAGGATTCTCGATGGCCATTGCCTTGTCAGGTCTCCACGCAGGGAGCACCTTCGTCCCGAAAGGATTCTCCGCGATCATTTTGTGCCATCTGAGATCATCCGCCGGGTCGTCAGTCGTACAGACTGTCTCCACATTGAACCTGCGGATCAGAGCCTGTCCCCTAAACTCTTCGGTAGCCAGCTTGGCATTGCACTCTTCATAGATGTCACGTGCCGTTTTGGGACTCAGAATCTTATCTATTCCAAACACCCTCTTCAGTTCCAGGTGGGACCAATGATAGAGAGGATTCCTCATCAGGTAAGGCATGGTTTCCGCCCATTTGCTGAAAGTCTCCCAGGAAGAGGCCTCTCCCCTGGTTATGTATTTCTCATCGACTCCGTTGGCCCTCATCGCCCTCCACTTGTAATGGTCACCGGCCTTGCCATCGATAAGCCAGAGCTGGGTGATATCCCGGAACTGGATGTTCTCAGCTATCTGCATGGGATCTAGATGGCAATGGTAATCTATTATCGGCATGTTCTCGGCGCAGCCGTGGTAAAGCTCGCAAGCCGTCCTGGTAGACAGCATGAAATCTTCATTGATGAAAGAAGGCATGATAGTGTTATCTTAGAATGAACATATAAATATAGCATTTTTCTCTGACATAATGTCAGCAATTCCCTATTGGCAGATAATTTGATATCTTTGCAATCCGAAACATGGTTAAAAGCATAATATAGATATGAGCAAGAAGCAGAAGGGCAAAGAAGCAGAAGCCAAGGAAGTAGAAGCCAAGGTCGAAGAGAAAAAGAAAGCCGACCAGGCCAACGATACGGAAGAAAAGAAAACGGTTGACGGCCTGGATGATAAGGTTAAGGAACTCCTGAAAGAGAATGAGGAGCTCAAGGCCAGCGTTGCGAAGGAAAAGGATGACTACCTTCGTCTGATGGCTGACTTCGAGAATTTCCGCAGACACGCCGCCGAGTCTAAACTCGAACTTGTCAACTCTGCCTCAGCTGACACGATCAAAGGCCTGCTGCCTATTCTTGACGACTGCGAAAGGGCACTGAAGATGCTTGCCGAAGCCGACGACAAGGTCGCTCTGGAAGGTACTGAACTCATTTACAACAAACTCATGGGTTACCTGAAAACCAAGGGTTTGGAAATAATCAAGGCCAAGGACGAAAAGTTTGACACCGATTTCCATGAGGCTGTGGCCCAGATTCCGGTTGGCGAAGAAGATAGGAAAGGACTTGTCTTCGATGTCGTCCAGACCGGTTACACCCTCTCCGGAAAAGTAATCCGCTACGCAAAGGTAGTGGTGGGAATATAGGAGGCTGGCTGCAATGGCTGAAAAAAGAGACTACTACGAAGTCCTGGGCGTTGCCAAAACGGCAACGGCAGACGAAATAAAGATGGCCTACAGGAAGGCTGCCATGAAATGGCATCCTGACCGCTGGGTCGAAGGCACTGAAGCAGAGAAGAAGACCGCCGAGGAAAAGTTCAAGGAGGCCTCCGAGGCTTACTCAGTGCTCAGCGATCCTGACAAGAAGGCCAAGTACGACCAGTTCGGATTTGCCGGAGTCGACAGCCAGGGAGCTCCTGACTTCAGCGGAGGTTTCGGAAATCTGGAGGACATCCTGAGAGATCTGTTCGGTGGAAGTTTCGGCGGGTTCGGCGGATTTGGTGGATTTGGCAGCGGATTCGGAACCGGAGGTTCTTCAAGGACCCAGACAAGGGTTTACAAGGGACGCGACATCCGCACCAGGGTCCGCCTCACATTAGAAGAGATAGCCAAAGGCGTCGAGAAAGAGATAACCATTGAAAGGAATCGGCCATGCCCCGACTGTGGTGGTAAAGGCACAAAGAATTCCTCCGATGTCAAAACCTGTCCTACCTGCAAGGGTGCAGGACAAGTCCAGCACGTAACCAGTTCCCTCTTCGGAAGGACAATGACATATTCAACCTGCCCCCAGTGCGGTGGCGAGGGTAAGGTCATAACCAATCCCTGCCGGACCTGTGGAGGTACCGGCCTGGTAAGAAGGAAGGAAATAGTCAAGGTCAAGATTCCGGCTGGAGTCGAGGACGGAATGCAGCTTACCATCCGAGGAGAAGGACATGCAGCTCCTCACAACGGCGTAAATGGCGACCTACTGGTAATCATTGAAGAAGTAGCACACTCCAACCTCAAGCGTAACGGCAACAACCTTTTCTATTCCACCGTCATTTCCGTGACTGATGCCATACTCGGTACGGAGATCGCAGTTCCCTGTCTCGATGGTTCTTACAAGGTAAAAGTGGATCCGGGGACCCAGTCCGGAGCAGTGATCAAACTTCGTGGGAAAGGCCTCCCGGCAGTCAGCGGATATGGAAGCGGTACGGGTGATCTGTACGTCAAGATCCTCGTCTGGATCCCGAAGCGACTGTCGAATGACGAGAAGGCAGCACTTCAGGGAATGAGGACCAGTCGTTCATTCACTCCTGATCTCAGCAGGGATGATAAGGCTGTTTTTGACAAGATCAAGGATATTTATTAAATATTCTCCAAAAAAGTTTTGGGATTGTAAAATAATTCGTACTTTTGCAGTCCGAAAATTAAAAGCAACCTCTTGCGGGTCGTTATCAGATGTGCGTAATGTTGCGTTAAAAGTATTGAGAGATGGATTTAATGAAAATTGTCGAGCAGTCTTTCGCTAACGAGAAAGTTGCCGAGTACCCGAAATTCAAGGCCGGTGACACCATCACCGTCACCTATAGGATTAAGGAAGGAGACAAGGAAAGGCTCCAGAATTTCAGGGGCGTTGTCATCCAGGAAAGAGGTGCAACCCCTAACACCAGGACATTCACCGTCCGCAAGGTTTCCGGTGGTATCGGTGTCGAGAGGATTTTTCCCTTCCAGTCCCCGTTCATCGAGAAGATCGAGCTGAACAAGTCCGGTAAGGTTCGCAGGGCAAGGATATTCTACCTCCGCGCACTCTCCGGTAAGAAGGCCAGGATCAAGGAGCGCAAGTACAATGCTCCCAAGAACGAGGAAAAGGCCGAATAGGTAGGGATTACCTGGTCCCCTAGCTCAACTGAATAGAGCATCTGACTACGGATCAGAAGGTTACAGGTTTGAATCCTGTGGGGATCACTGAACTGCGGAATTAGCTCAGTTGGTAGAGCATCAGCTTCCCAAGCTGAGGGTCGCGAGTTCGAATCTCGTATTCCGCTCGCTGAAAGCAACAACAGACAGCCGAAAGGTTGTCTGTTTTTGCTTTTATTCCGTC
>JAGCWD010000068.1 GCA_017962025.1 Bacteroidales bacterium | reverse complement strand
GTAGCCATGCATCATGGCGCTGATTCCTATCGCAGAAAGTGATTCGATCTCAATTCCATAGCGATTCAAAACATCCTTACGGAGGTTAGAATAGCAATCCTGGAGTCCATTCCAGATTGCATCTACACTGTAAGTCCAGAGACCGTTCACCAATTGGTTTTCCCATTCATGGTCTCCCTGGGCGATTGGATTATGGTTTCTGTCTATAAGGACGGCCTTGATCCTGGTTGATCCTAATTCCAGACCCATTACGGCCTGACCGGTTTCTATCGTAGTCTTTGGATCCATCTTATTTGAGAGCCTTGTTCAGCAGGTAATAGACTTCATTGATACGCATTTCACGCTTGAAGTTCTCGGTGGTGGTGTTCTCGTCGATGTGAAGCATCTCAATGCCCGCAATTTCGGCATAATCCTCCCAGTATTCGGGAGTTATGTCGTATGAGAATATGCTGTGGTGGGTTCCTCCGGCCATAATCCAGGCGCCGGCTCCGATTTCGAAGTTAGGCATCGGTATCCAGAGTGCTGAAGCGACAGGGAGTTTCGGAAGCGGTTTCGGCTTGATGCATTCCACATCGTTCACTACCAGCCTGAAGCGGTTCCCCATGTCCACGACGGTTGCCGTAACGCCCCTTCCGACCTTGGAGGTGAACACCAGGCGTGCCGTAAGGGTCTTTCGTATTCCTATTCCCAGGTAGTGGACCTCGAGCTTCGGTTTTGCGGCGGCGATAAGAGGACAAACCTCGAGCATGTGGGCCTGGAGGATCGATGAACGCTCACCGCCGAAATTGAGGGTATAGTCCTCGAGGAAGGAACATCCTTCAGGCAACCCCTGCGTCATGAACCATACCGTGCGGTACAGGGCGGCGGACTTCCAGTCACCTTCGGCTCCGAATCCGTAACCTTCGGCCATGAGTCTTTGGGATGCCAGTCCCGGGATCTGGTCAAAGCCCATTCCGGAAATCTTGACATCTACATCGCCAAGGTCGTCGAAGTTGGTGGTGAAGCCTTTGGCCCCCTTGTCTTCCAGGAGGGCACGGAGGGTGAGTTCAGCCTTGGCTGCATTCCAGATGCACTGACGGCCATCCTCGAAAAGAACCTGGGAGGTGTCGTAGATGCTGTTGTATTTTGCCACGAGGGCATCCACGTCAGAATCCTCGACAGCCTTGAAATACTGAAGCACATCGCTGAACGGGACATAATCGACGTGATATCCCAGCCTCATTTCAGCCTCTACCTTGTCCCCGTCGGTGACGGCTACGTTGTTCATCTGGTCTCCGATGCGGAGGATCCTCATGTCCTGTGCATCAGCCCAGGCAGCAGCTACCCGCTGCCAGACTGCAATGTGACCGAGGGTCTTAGGATCTTTCCAGTATCCGACCACTGTCTTGTGGTTCTTTCTCATACGGGAGAGGATGTGTCCGAATTCACGGTCACCATGGGCACTTTGGTTGAGGTTCATGAAATCCATGTCCATCGTGTCCCATGGAATCTCCTCGTTGAACTGTGTATGAAGGTGGAGAAGTGGCTTTGTCAGTTTCTGCATTCCGTGGATCCACATCTTGGCAGGAGAAAAGGTGTGCATCCATGTAATGACGCCGACGCACTTGGGTTCTGCCTCGGCCCGGGTCATGACATCCAGCACTTCGGCAGATGAATTGGCTGTGCCTTTATAAACCACCTTAAGGGGGAGGAGACCGGAAGCGTTCATCCCGGCTACCATCTCGTTTGAGTGTCCGTCCACCTGCACCACTGCATCTCCTCCATAAAGGAGCTGTGCCCCGGTGACGAACCAGATTTCGAAATTCTCAAATGCCTTGATCATAGTATTCAGTGTTATTAATTATTGTCCGTAATAGGCCTTGGGCCCGTGTTTCCTTAAGAAGTGCTTATCAATCAAGAGTGGGTTCATGGTAAGATCCGGGTTCACCGTGAGGGAGATGAAGGCCATCTTGGCCACCTGCTCCAGTACAACGGCGTTATGGACAGCTTCAGAAGCATCCTTGCCCCAGGTGAAAGGCCCGTGGTTCTTTACCAGGACCCCGGGTGTATGGATAGGGTTAAGTGATTCGAATCGTCTGACAATCACATTCCCGGTCTCCTTCTCGTATTCTCCCATGACCTCGTTTTCTGTCATGTCCTCTGTACAAGGGATATCTCCGTGGAAGTAGTCGGCGTGGGTCGTGCCAATGTTCGGGATACTCTTCCCTGCCTGTGCCCAGGCTGTGGCGTAAGTGGAATGTGTATGCACAATCCCTCCGATTTCTGGGAAAGCCTTATAAAGAACCAGGTGGGTAGGGGTGTCTGAAGAAGGTTTCAGGCAGCCTTCCACGGTCCTTCCATCCAGGTCGACTACAACCATGTCCCCGGGTTTCATGTTATCATAGGACACGCCGCTGGGCTTGATTACCACCAGGCTGCTTTCGCGGTCGATTGCAGAGACATTTCCCCATGTGAAGATGACCAATCCGTGACGTACCAGTTCCAGGTTGGCCTTGCAAACCTTTTCTTTCAGATCTTCAAGCATAAGCTACCAGAAATCGATGTAGAACGCGACAGTTACTGCCAGGATAATGGCAGAATGGATGATGTCCCATTTGTTCCATGAAGCCTTGGTCTCGGCCTTCTGTTCAGGTGTAGCAGTACCGAAGCAGAGACCCTCAACCTGGTCATCGGAGGCCTTGGGAGTGAAGAAGCTGACCACTATTGCCAGTACTACACAGAAGAGGAACATCCAGACTCCATAGGTATAGACGTTCATCTCATTGAATACGTAGGTAAACCAGTTGTGCCCCTCCGGGTTGATAATCATCACTATGAGCCTTGTGAAACCGAGTATGAGACCCAGGATGAGAGTCCACATTCCGGCTTTGGGGGTAGTTTTCTTCCAGCATATTCCCAGAAGGAATACAGCCGCAATCGCTGGCGCCAGAAGACTCTGGATACTCTGGATGTAGTCGTAGAGGTTTTTGCCCATTGCCTGGATTACGAATATCCAAAGGACTCCGAAAACCACTATGACCGCGGTGGCGATCCTTCCGATCTTGACCAGTTTTTTCTCTTCGGTTCCGGGATGGCGGCGCTTGTAGATGTCAATTGTGTAGAGCATCGCCGATGAGTTGTACAAGGACGCAAGCGAACTCATCAGGGCGGCCAGGATTCCGCAGATGACCACTCCCTTAAGCCCTACGGGAAGGAGGGTGTTGACCAGCATCGGGAAAGCCAGGTCAGGGTTCTGGAGAGCACCGGTGGCTGAATCGGGAATCAGTGCGGCTGCCAGTTGTGCTCCGATCGCTGAATCCGGTTTCTTTGTCAGGGCGAAGGCTATCATGCCGGGGATGAGGAACAGGAACACCGGGAGGAGTTTGAGGTAAGCTCCGAAAATGGTTCCTCTGCGTGACTCTTTCTGGTCTTTGCCCGAGAGAACCCTTTGCACGATGAACTGGTCAGTACACCAGTACCAGAAACCTATGATCATGGATCCGAACAAGGCACCGTACCAGGGGAAGGCACTGTCCTGACCGCTTCTCATAAGGGTTGTCATGGAATCGCCCAGGTCATTGACCGGCTGTGCGTTGCAGATGTCCATCATGGCATTCCAGCCACCGACCTCCTTGAGCCCCATGATCAGGATTACAAGGGATCCCAGAAGCAGGATGGGGGTCTGAAGGACGGATGTCTTGAGGACTGACTCCATTCCTCCTATAATGGTGTAAATCGCTGTCAATATCACAAGCGCCATTGCAGCTACCCAGAAATTGATTCCAAGGAGGGTGTTCAGGGCAAGTCCTCCTGCCAGTACCGTCACGGAGACTTTGGTCAGGACATAACTTGCCAGGGACAGGTAAGTCAGGATTCCACGGCTCTGGCTGTTATAGCGTCTCTCCAGGAACTCCGGCATGGTGTAAACCATGCTCCGCTGGTAAAATGGAACGAAGACCCATCCAAGGACCAGGATCATCCAGCCTTGGATCTCCCAGTGTGCCTGGGCCATTCCTGAAGTGGCACCGGCTCCGGCCAGACCGATAAGATGTTCACTGCCGATGTTTGATGCAAAGATCGAAGCTCCGATGGCTATCCATGTGGCGGCACGTCCGTCAAGGAAATAATCTCCTGAAGTCTCCTTCTTTTTACGGGTTGTGTCCAGGACTATCCAGACCATGGCCAGGAAGAAAACCGCGATTACGATCCAGTCCCAGGAGGCAAGGGAAATGCGATTCAGCTCAGCCACTGCCGCTAGAATGTGGTTATCAAACATTATTTTTCCAAGTTTGGGTATAAAGATAATCATTCTTTCTTTAATATATTTGTAAAAATGATCCTATCGCCATGTACAAGCATTTCCTTTCCACGCTCTTTTTGGTTGCAGTAGCTTCTTTCCAGTCATTGGGTCAATCATACACAATGGACATCGATCTGCGCAAGCCCGGGGCACCTGTCAATGATACCCAGTACGGGATATTCTTCGAAGACATCAACTTCGCCGCTGACGGCGGTCTCTATGCCGAGCTGGTAAAGAACCGTTCGTTCGAATATCCGGATGATGCCTTGCAGGGCTGGAAGGCTTTCGGAAAGGTTACCGTGCTTGATGACGGACCATTTGACCGTAATCCCCACTATGTCCGTCTCTCGGATCCCGGCCATCCGCACAAATGGACGGGACTGGAGAACGAAGGCTTCTTCGGAATTGGAATCAAGGAAGGGGAGAGCTACAGATTCAGCGTCTGGGCCAGAGTGCCTGACGGAGGTACATCTGAACTTCGGGCTGAACTGGTCAACCCTTCATCGATGAGCGAGACCCACACTTTATGCCGTGGCAAATTGGAGATATCAGGAAAGGAATGGAAGAAATATGAGCTTGTCCTTAAGTCCGACTCAACCCTGGATAAGGCTGTTCTGCGATTATTCCTTGAAGATAAACGGGTTACCACAGATCTCGAACATGTGTCACTGTTCCCGGTTGACACCTGGAAAGGACATCAGAACGGCCTGAGGAAGGACCTGGCCCAGGCTTTGGCCGATCTCCATCCGGGAATATTCCGTTTTCCTGGAGGCTGTATCGTTGAGGGTACGGACCTGGCAACCCGTTATAATTGGAAGAACACAGTCGGGATAGTAGAGAACCGTCCCCTGAACGAGAACCGATGGGAGTACACTTTCACCTATCGTTTCTATCCTGACTATTACCAGAGTGGAGGACTGGGTTTCTTCGAATTCTTCCAACTTTCTGAAGAGATCGGCAGCGAACCGCTCCCAATCCTCAGCTGCGGTCTGGCCTGTCAGTTCCAAAACGATGATGAAAGTGCCCACGTGCCTGTCGATGACCTTCAGCCATATATTCAGGATGCAATTGACCTGGTTGAATTTGCAAACGGCCCCGTGACATCTGAGTGGGGGAGGCTCCGTGCTGAGATGGGACACCCGGAACCGTTCAATCTCAAATATATAGGCATAGGTAACGAGCAATGGGGCTCCCTGTATACCGAAAGGTTGGAACCCTTTGTCAAGGCTATCCGGGCGGCTTGTCCTGGTATAAGGATCGTTGGTTCCAGCGGACCGGGCTCGGAAGGGGAACAGTTTGATTATCTCTGGCCAGAGATGAGGAGGATTGGAGTCGATCTGGTTGACGAGCATTTTTACCGTCCATATGACTGGTTCCTGTCCCAGGGAGCACGTTATGACAATTATGACCGTAAGGGACCTAAGGTCTTTGCGGGTGAATATGCCTGTCATGCCAGGGGTGCAAAGTGGAACCATGCCTATGCATCATTGCTGGAAGCAGCCTTCATGACAGGAATTGAACGTAATGCGGATGTAGTCCATATGGCTACCTATGCTCCGCTGTTCGCCCACGTGGAAGGATGGCAATGGCGCCCAGACCTGATCTGGTACGACAACCTGCGTTCGTTCAGGACTGTAAGCTGGCATGTCCAGGAATTGTACGGACGTTTTAAGGGGAAGAATGTCCTTCCATTGAAAATGGATGGTGCCAATGTCACGGGGGCAGAAGGACAGGGAGGATTGTTCGCCAGTGCCGTCCAGGATAGTCCAAGAATATATATCAAGGTGGCCAATACATCTGACGAGCCACGTGAGGTATCTTTGAATTTTACCGGGCTGAAGAAAAAGGATGTGGTAAGAGCCGTGGAAGGGATCCGTCTGGACTGTTCCGACCGCATGGCAGATAATACACTTGATGCCCCTCACAAGGTGGAACCTCTCGGTTTCCCATTCAAAGGAGAAGGACGCATGCTAGAGGCTTCTGTACCTCCGCTATCATTCTCGGTATTCATCATGACCGTTCAATAGCCGAAGGCGACTGGGGGAGTCTGAGGGGAACGCCCCTCAATGAATAGGAGGGCGCGGTCCGCGCCACAAAACAAAAAGCAGAGCCATAAGACAGGTGTTTTGGAGCCGCAGGCGACCGGGGGAGTTTGAGGGGAATGCCCCTCAATGGATAATAGGGCGCGGTCCGCGCCGCAAAACACAAAGCAGAGCCATAAGACTCTTCTTTTTGTTTTGCGGTGCGGAAGGGGCTCGAACCCTCGACCTCCGGCGTGACAGGCCGGCATTCTAACCAAGCTGAACTACCGCACCAGACTTGAAAAACATCCGCGTTCTCATCAAACGCGGATGCAAAGATAGTCAAATTTGCTGGTTGTGCAAATTTTTTTATTTAATTTCTATGACTTTGTTTGCCTGTGGAACGACCTTCGGCTCAACCTTCGGGATATTGACCATAAGCACACCATTCTCGACAGTGGCACTGATCTTCTCCTTGTCAGCATCATCCGGAAGCAGCATTGTCTGCTGGAATTTTGTGTAGGAGAATTCGCGCCTGAGGTAACGTCCGCGCTTCTTGTCTTCCTTGTTCTCTTCCTTCTTCTCCATGTTGATCACGAGATCACCTTCGTCGTCGAGGCTGACCTTGAAGTCATTCTTGGTAAGACCTGGAGCTGCAAGCTCGAGTTCATAGCCATGTTCGTTTTCTAATACATTGATGGCCGGAGCGGTCGCATTGGCCTTTTCTACCCAGTTGTCATCAAAGAAATCGTTGAAAATGCTCGGTAACCAATTCTGGTTGTACCTTCTTGATACTGGTAACATGATTTAAACCTCCTATATTAAGTTATTATCTTTTGTCTTTACTCCGTCCTTCCGGGCGGACGCTTTTCATAATGGCAATCAGCGTACCAGTGCCAAAAAGTCCATAAAAGTGGACAATTTGACATAACTAGCTGACTATTTGTCACTTACGCATGACAAAATGTCCATTTTCCGGCTATCTTCCAAGACCGAAATACAACAAGTGGTGAATTTTAATATGGTTTTTTGAAAGGAATTGCGAAATTGATTGTCTAATATGGTTGAAAGCGAAACAGTAAAGCTGATGGACAAACTGGAGTTGGAATTCACCAAGATGGTCGGGGAAAACAGCAGGACGATCTACACGGTCTGTTATTTCTTCTCAAGAAACCGGGAGAATGTGGAAGACTTGTTTCAGGAAGTGCTGGTCAACCTCTGGAAAGGCTTTGGCAAATTCAGGGGAGACAGCGAAATCAAAACTTGGATTTGGAGAGTGAGCATGAACACATGCATCAACCAAGAGAGCAAAAGGAAACGTAGTGTACAGACGGTTCCTTTGACTTTCGAGATTGACCTTCCAGAGAGTCAAGATGAGCGAGAAAACCAGGTCCGGATTCTTTATGAACGTATTACGGGCCTTCCTCTGTTCGATCGAGCCATAATACTCCTTTGGCTGGAAGGAATGAAGTACGACGAGATCGCAGCTATCGTCGGTATAACTCCGGCAGCTGTGACCAGCCGCCTGTTTCGAATCAAGGAACAACTAAAAACAAAAAGCAGATGACAATGGAAAAGAATAATGATTTTTTGGATTATGAAGGGCTCCGTGATGATTACATCAGGCTTACGGAGAAAATTGAAAGCCAGAGCAAGGTTTCTGACCAGTTGATAGGGGAGATAATGAAGTCAAAGCTCAGCCGGACAGAAGTTTGGTACAGAAGAAGGCTGGCTATTCCTCTGGTAATACTCGCTCTCAGTGTCTCTTTCCTGATACTGGGATTCAACAAGTGGTATGTTGCCCTTGTTATCCTTACTGGAGTTTTCGAGTTCGTTGCCGATTGGATCTGTTTCAGGAAGCTTGGTTTGAGAGACCTCATGGAACAGGACATGAAGACTGCTTCGGAAAGGGTTATCGCCCATAAGAAAGCCAGGAGGGTAGCAGACATCGTCGAAATCCTTCCTGCGTTGCCAATGCTCGCATGGACAATCTACATAGCCTCCGGGAATAGATGGGACGTCAGTATGATAGCTTTGTTTGCCGCCTTCATGATATTTGGCTTGTTGCGTGGTGCAGTGGCTGCCAGGCAGAGAGGACGGGAACTGGAGGACTTCATCAAGATCCTGGGGAGCCTTGACAATCAGACTGCGTAATTATTAATTAATTTACGTAAATCATTAAAAAATATTTGGAAATTAGAAAATAATTATTGTATATTTGTGTCGTGAGACAAATAATGCAAACCTAATTTCTTAATATCATGAGCAACCTTAAACTGAACATTATTATAATAGCACTTCTGCTTAGTGTCGGTGCAACAGCGCAGACTACAGTTAGAGGAACAGTCCTGGATTCCCTTTCCAGAGATGCGGAAGTCGGGGCAGTCATCCAGTTCTTCAAGACTGGTGAAGACAGGCCGGCGGCATATTCAGTGACCGATTCGCTCGGTCATTTCGAGAGGGTCTTCAATAACTCGGGTGACTATTTCCTCCTGCTCCAGAACATGGGCAGGAAGACAGTCCGCAAGGGATTCAAACTTGATGGCCAGCAGGAACTTGACTTCGGTGAAATCCTGATCCAGGATGACGCCAGTACCATAGATGCGGCTACCGTCCAGACTATGAGGACCCTTGTAAAACTCGATGTCAACAAGTTGACTTACAATGTGGAGGCTGATCCGGATTCCAAGTCCGGTACGGTGTTGGACATGCTTCGCAAGGTCCCTATGGTAACTGTCGACGGGCAGGACAGAATCACTGTCAACGGGAGTTCAGACTTCAAGGTTTATGTTGATGGAAAGCCTAACCAGATGCTGAGTTCCAATCCTTCTCAGATCCTGAAGGTTATGCCTGCAAGTGCCGTCAAGGACATTGAAGTGATCACTAATCCTGGCGCCCGCTTCGATGCAGAAGGAGCCGGAGGTGTGCTTAACCTTATCACTGGAGTAACTGCCGGAGGTTCATCTGCGGTTGCTGACGGTCTGTACGGATCGACAACAATCGGCGCTACAACAAAGGGAGCCGTGAACGGAAGCCTGTTCCTGAATGCCAAGAAGGATAAGTTTACCGTAGGCTTGAACGCTGCCGTTTCCAGGCAAAAGCTCAATGGAATCAGTTATGACACTTACCAGAAGAACCTCTCTGATGGAGTCACTCTGAGTAACCACACGGGTATGGACCAGAAGTCCCCGATTGTCTATGCTGACCTCAATGCCAGTTATGAGATTGATTCCAGGAATCTCCTGAGCGGCTCCTTCGGCCTTACCGGCATGAAACAACATGTGACGGGTTCTTCGGCGATCCAAGCCGACGGCGCTGACATGTATTCCTATATAAGCGAATTGACTACTGAATATGGTGCCAGCCAGGTGAACGGAAGCCTGGACTTCCAGCACAGCAGTGCGGACGTTCCAGGCAGGACCATGACTCTCTCCTACAGGTATGCCGGGACTCCTGTAAACTCAGAATCCATCAACCGTTTGGGGTCGTTCTCGGGCTCTATACCAACTATGCCCGACAACAGGACGGTCGGTGATGACAATTCGGTGGAGAATACCTTGCAGCTTGACTATACGACTCCTATTGGAAAGGGACAGTCAATGAGTAGTGGACTGAAGTACATACACAGGCACAATTCGGCAGACGACAAGTATTACATAGGTGGAGACCCATGGGTGATCGACCGTGTAACGAGCATGTTGTACGACCATTTCAACAGTATCGGGGCCGCTTATTCAGAGTACACCGGGACTTTCGGAAAGTTCACCCTGACTGCCGGACTCCGTTACGAGATGACCTGGCAGAAAGTAAAATACGGTGAGGGCTACGGGCATGATTTCGATTCCCGGTTCGGCGACCTGGTCCCGAGTGCGAGCCTTCAGTATTCAATCTCGGCCATGCAGAACATAGGACTTACCTTCAACAGGCGGATCCAGAGGCCGGGCATTACCTATCTCAATCCGTATGTGGACAGATCCTCCCTTACTTACATCAGCTACGGCAACAGTGACCTTACCAGTGCCAGGAATGATATCGTGAGTCTGGTGTATAACTACTACAATCCCAAGTGGGTGGTCAGCCTGACAGGCAGGTACAGCCATTGCGGCAGTGGAATATCCCAGTACAGCTTCTATGAGGACGGAATCCTGAACATGACTTACGGGAACATAGTGAACGAGGACAACACCGGGCTTACTGCTTTTATTAACTGGACAGCCGGTCCAAAGACCAGGATATACACTAATTCCGCTTTCGGCTACGGAGTTTTTTCAAGCAGCGAACTCGGGATGTCCAACAGTGGCTGGAACTGGAACTGCCTTATAGGGCTTCAGCAGACCCTGCCAGCCAGTTTCATGCTAAGCGCCAACCTGACTGCGACAGGCAGGACCTGGAACCTCCAGGGATGGAGCGATGGAATGAGCATGGCTATCATAGGGCTCTCGAAAGGTTTCCTGGGTGACAAGTTGAGGCTTACAGCCCAAGTCGCATCTAATCTGGGTACCGGAGACATGGTAATGGAAACTCTGGCAGCAGGCAGGGGTTATGAGACCAGAAACGTGGTCACAATCCCTATCCGTCAGGCAGGAATAGGCCTCACCTACACCTTCGGTAAGCAGGGCTTCCAGGTAAAGAAGGCCAGGAAAACCATCAACAATGATGACTTGATCAACAATACCAATGGCCAGGCACCTGGAACCGGAGTGCAAGTAGGCTTGTAGGCCTTTGAAATTCAAGGAAAGAAGTGAACTTTTTCGTATATTTGTGGAAATGTTCACTTCTTTTCATATGAAACGCTTGGTAATGATCGTGACCGTTCTGTTGACAGCGGTCTTCACATCTGCTCAGGGAAGGTTTGAGAATTACCCCCTTCCCCAGAATCCCGATACTCTCCGAATCCTCGCAGTGGGCAACAGCTTCTCGGATGATGGTACCGAATATCTTCCCGCCCTTCTGGGGGGAGCCGGAATCCACAATGTGATTGTCGGACGCCTGTACATTGGAGGATGTTCCCTGGAGAGGCATTGCAAGGAGTATGCAGATAACACTCCTAACTATGTCTATTACAAGTCCACTGAAAACAGATGGATCACTGTAAGCAAGAATGCTACCTTCCTTGACGGACTTAAGGACGAGCCATGGGACATCATTACCATTCAGGAGGTATCTAACTATTCCGGTACTTATCCCAACTATAAGGAATGGACGCCGAAGCTTATTTCTATAATCAGGAAGGAAGCTCTCAATCCTCGCGCTACGATAGCATGGCATATGACCTGGGCCTATGCATCTAACTCCAGCCATGTTGCCTTCCCCCTGTATGACCGTGATCAGGACAAGATGTACAATGCCATACTCAATTGTGTCGAAAACGCCAGCAAGGATTTCAATGTGCCTGTCGTCATCCCTTCCGGACTTGCAATCCAGAATGCGAGGGAAACACGTCTGAACAACGATGACAGGGTCAATCCCGAGTACACCGTCGTTTATCAGCTAACAAGGGACGGATTCCACCTTAGCCGTCAGTATGGACGTTACATTGCAGCCTGTACATGGTTTGAAACATTGATCAGGCCTGTCCTTGGAAAGTCCGTCAAAGGTAATCCGTACCTCCTTGAAGACACAGAATTCACCATTGACAAAAAGGATTCCCGTCTTTGCCAGAAAATTGCGATAAAGGCGGTCTCTTCCTACTACAAAAAGTAATGAAAATGGATCCAAGAGCTGAAAGGATATATCAGGCGGCTGGATACATCAAGGACATCATTGCCCCGAAGGGTTTGGAACCCAAGGTCGGAATCGTCCTTGGAAGCGGACTGGGGCGTTTGAGTGACGAGATTGAGAATCCCGTCACAATCCCTTACAAGGATATACCCGGATTCCCGGTGTCAACGGCCATCGGCCATAAAGGTAACTTCATAGTTGGAACATTGAGTGGAAAGACCGTGATCGCCATGCAGGGACGCATCCATTACTATGAAGGTTACGAGATTGAGACAGTCACCCTGCCGATCAGGGTGATGAAGGTCCTTGGAATTGAATATCTTTTCGTCTCCAATGCGGCAGGAGGAGTCAATTCCTCGTACCACACAGGTGACCTTATGATAATCACCGATCACATCAACCAGATTCCCAACCCGCTGATCGGACCCAATCTGGATGAATTCGGTCCACGTTTCCCGGACATGACCCGTCCCTATGATCCTAAACTGATCGCCCTTGCCGAGAAAATCGGCGACGAGATGGGACTTGGTCTCTGGAAAGGTGTCTATTTCGGTTGTACGGGACCTACCTATGAGACACCTCATGAGTACAAGTATATGAGGATAGTAGGAGCAGATGCCGTGGGAATGTCGACTACTCCAGAGGTAATAGTAGCCCGTCATTCCGATATTCCGGTCTTCGGGATGTCCGTCATAACTGATGTCTTCCACGAGGAGGATAACGAGGATTATGTCACCGACGGAGAGGAGATAGTCCGTCAGGCAGATGCAGCGGCGGCGAAAATGACCGCTTTATTCAAGAAAATCATAGAGAGGATCTGAGAATGCCGTCAGAGGGCAAGATTGTCATTCGCGGGGCCAGGGTCAACAACCTGAAGGACATCACGGTCGAGATACCACGGAACAAGTTCGTGGTAGTGACCGGTATTTCCGGTTCCGGGAAATCTTCCCTGGCATTCGATACCCTTTTCGCTGAAGGGCAGAGACGGTTTGCCGAGAGTCTCAGTTCATATGCCCGGCAGTTCCTCGGAAGGATGAGCAAACCGGATGTGGATTCCATAGAAGGAATTCCACCGGCTATTGCAATCGAGCAGAAAGTAAACATCAGGAATCCCCGTTCTACCGTTGCCACTACTACTGAGATATATGATTATCTCAGAATAATATTCGCTAGGATAGGGCGCACGTATTCCCCTGTAAGTGGCCAGGAAGTGAAGTGCTTCAGTCAGAGGGATGTTATGGCCAGCATCCTAAAGGGTGACTCGAGGACTGTCTATATCCTGTCTGACCTAGACTGGAAGACCAGGGATGACAAGGTGGAACTGATGCTCCGCCTGAAGGAAGAAGGTTATTCCAGGTTTTACGGAAGCGGCAGTGTTATCCGGATAGAAGACATCATGCGGATGGCGGAAATCGGAGACTATCCTGACGAACTGTATCTCCTTGTGGACAGGCTCAAACTGCCCGTGTTCAAAGGTTGCCTGCCTTTCAACGAGGATGGTACTCCATGGCCCCAGACAGACTGGGAGGATCTTCAGACAAGGCTACGCAGCTCGATAGATTCTGCTTTCCGTGAAGGGAATGGAACCCTCGTCCTGGAAAAGGACGGAATCAGGGAGGAATATTCCAACCGCTTCGAACTCGACGGGATGACTTTCAAGGAGCCTGATGAATATCTGTTCTCCTTCAACAGTCCGCTCGGAGCCTGTCCTGTCTGCGGTGGATTGGGAAAGATAATCGGGGTCAGTGAAGACCTTGTGGTCCCGGACAAGACGAAAAGCATCTATGATGGTGCCATTGCCTGCTGGAGAGGAGAGAAGATGGGATGGTTCAATGACCACCTGGAAAAGGTATCAGGGCGATATGGGATTCCGATTTTCGAACCATATTGCAACCTTTCCATAGAAGTCAGGGACCTCCTGTGGAACGGACGGCACGTGGAAGGGGATGACGATTCCATAATCGGCATCAACGAATTCTTCGAGTGGGTAGAGGCCAACCGCTACAAGATACAGTACAAGTACATGCTCAGCCGCTTCTCAGGACGCACGACCTGCCATTCCTGTCATGGGAGCAGGCTTCGCCCCGAGGCTCTGTACGTGAAAGTGGGAGGGAGGAACATTGCCGAACTCCTCGACATGAACGTGGATGAGTTGCTGGACTTCTTCATAAATCTTGAACTCTCAGACTATGAAAAGGGAATTGTCGGTAAGGCCGTTGAGGAGATAGTATCTAGGCTCAGGTACATCAGTGATGTCGGTTTGTCCTATCTTACGCTCAGCCGTAACTGTAATTCCCTCTCCGGAGGAGAGAGCCAGAGAATCAACCTGGTGACCGCCCTTGGGAGTTCCCTGGTCGGGTCGATGTACATTCTGGATGAACCCAGTATCGGGCTTCATCCCAGGGACACAGACAGGCTCATCTCGGTTCTCAGGAGATTGAGGGACTTGGGAAATACGGTTGTCGTGGTCGAGCACGACGAAGAGATTATCCGTGCGGCTGACATGCTGATAGACATGGGGCCTAAAGCCGGAATAGAAGGTGGAAGTATTGTCTTCCAGGGCAGGATGACAGATAATCTATCCGAATCCGCCATCGGGAAGTCCCTGACACTTCAGTACCTGACCGGAAGGAAGGGGAGATATGTCAGGGAGAAACACACTTGGACATATTCAATCACCGTAGAAGGGGCGATGGAACACAATCTCAAGGACATCGATGTCAAGTTCCCCCTCGGAGTGCTTACCGTAGTTTCCGGAGTCAGCGGTTCAGGTAAATCATCCCTGGTCGGGGACATCCTCTATCCGGCGCTTTACCGTCGGATCAATCAGACAGGAGACCTTCCCGGAGTTTTCAGGAAACTGTCGGGCAATCTCGACCGGATTACCAGGGTGGAATATGTGGACCAGAATCCTATAGGGAAGAGTTCTCGCTCCAATGCAGTCACCTATCTCAAGGTCTATGACGACATCCGTAAGCTGCTCTCAGATCAGCAGTATGCTAAGATAAACGGTTACACTCCCTCCTTCTTCTCTTTCAATCAGGAAGGAGGACGCTGTCCTGAGTGCCAGGGAGATGGTTTCGTAAGGATCCCTATGCAGTTCATGGCAGATGTGACAATGGTCTGTGAGGCTTGCGGTGGAAAGCGCTTCAAGCCTGATATCCTGGAAGTGAGGTACAAAGGCCGGAATATTGATGATATCCTTGGCATGAGTGTGAAGGAAGCCATAGATTTCTTCGGATCCCAGGAGGAGGATATGGCCAGGCAGATAGCAAGGAGGCTCGGCCCTCTCGTGGACGTCGGACTCTCATACATAAAATTGGGTCAGAGTTCTTCTACCCTTTCCGGGGGTGAGAGCCAGAGGATCAAGCTGGCGTATTTCCTTTCGATGAGCGAAGAATCCGCTTCGGTAAGGAGGGAGAAGATCCTGTTCTTGTTTGACGAGCCGACAACCGGACTCCATTTCCATGATGTCGAGAAGCTTTTGAAAGCCTTTGATGCCCTGATCGCCAAGGGGCATACGGTAATCGTCGTAGAGCACAACCTGGACGTCATCCGTGCCGCAGACTGGGTGATCGACCTTGGCCCCGACGCAGGAGACAGGGGAGGAGAGGTAGTGTTCTCCGGGACCCCGGAAGATATGGTTTGTTCCGGCACTTCATTCACCTCTGATTATTTGAGGACAACTTCAGGATCATGAACCGTTTATTGGTGGTCATAGTCTGTTATAACGGCATGCCCTGGCTCGAGCGGTGCCTTGATTCTGTCATATCCAGTTCGGTCTCATCCGACGTGTTGGTCTGCGATAACGGATCTGACGACGGTTCGGCTGATTTCATCGAACGAAACTATCCTCAGGTAAACCTGATCCGTTCCACTGAAAACCTTGGCTTTGCAAGGGCTAATGACATAGGTTTGCGCCAGGCTGTAGAAAAGGGCTATGAATATGTTTACCTCCTGAACCAGGACGCCTGGGTGCTTCCTGACACCTTCGGGAAACTCATCGATGCATTTGCTGCAGGAGAATGGGGGATTATCAGCCCTCTCCAGATGCACCCTGAAATGACAGAGCCGGACAGACGCTTCAGAAGGCATTATCATGGACCTATGGGAGGAACCGATGAAGTTCAGGCGGTTCGCTTCGTTATGGCGGCCCACTGGATGCTTTCAGTTCCTTGCCTTAAGAAGGTAGGACTGTTTTCCCCGGCTTTCCGGCATTATGGGGAAGATAATAATTACTGTGACCGGGTCCGGTATCACGGATTCAGGATAGGGGTCCTTCCGTCTGCAGTTGCCGTTCATGACCGGCAGGTCAGGAAGAGGACAAAGGCTCAGAGGATTTATCTCAATTGCCAGTATTCCAGGGTCAGGCTCAGTGATCCATGTTCGTCTTTCCGGGTGCAATCCATTTGGCAGCCCGTGCGTCAATGCATCATGTCGCTGCGCTGGCTCTCACTGCTTCCTATGAGGAATATCAGTGAACTTGTGGCTGCCTATCCTGATCTCAGGAGATGGCGGGATGAATCATGCGGAGAAGGAGCATTCTTGTATGAATAGGTAATGAAGATGGATGCTGTTATTACATATGTTGACGGACTTGATCCGGTGTGGCAGGCAGAGTATGCTTCTGCAGTCGGTGGGGAAGTCCTGGCGAAACGTTATCGTGACTGGGGGACTCTCAAGTATCTTTTGAGAGGTATTGAAAAGCATATCCCATCGGTGGAGAATGTTTTTCTCCTTGTCTCGGGGGAGACTCAGGTGCCTTCGTGGGTGGACAGATCGGTCGTGAAGGTTGTACTTCACAAGGACATCATCCCTGAACAGTTCCTGCCTACTTTCAACAGCACGACCATCGAAATGTTCATGCACCGGATTCCCGGTTTGGGAGAGGAGTTCCTGTATTTCAATGACGACATGTTCCCCGTGATGGACTGCAGCCATGAGGATTTCTTCCGTGATGGGAAAGCTGTGATCGGCTTTGCCCGTCACCTGGTTGCAGGTGGAAAATACAAGAAGAGGGTCCGCAATTCGGATCATCAGGCCAGGAAGGCCCTTGGAAAGAGGCCGGCTGTCTTTTTCGTGCGTCCCCAGCATACCTGCTCACCGATGCTGAAGAGCGAAAGTGAGATAGTGTATTCTTATTCTGAAAATATGATTTTCGAAGTCGTGTCAAGACTTCGGACAACCCATAATTTCAACCAGTATCTTTTCCTTGACTATCTTTACTACAAGGGAAAGACCGTAAAGGGAAAGATTTCCAACAAGCATCTTTCTCCGGCAGTACACAACCCCGAAACCATAGCATCTTACATTCTTTCTCCTTCAGCAAAGCTTATCTGCATCAACGATGTCCACATGACTGATGAAGATTTCATCAGATACAGGGATGCTGTGCAGGATGCTTTTGAGGTCCATTTCCCGAATCCATCCCGATTTGAAAAATAATCCCGCCGGGATGGTTGTCAGAAAAAGAGATTCCTGGCTTTTTCAAGCAGTGTGTCAAAGCAATTTGCGGCAGATTGCCGCTAGCAAGTTATTGAGAATCACCGGCGGGATGCCCATGGCAAATATACCCGAAGTAGTCAGGTGAACCAGCGATAATAAAAAACTTCTATAAAAACGTTTAGATTTTTGTATATTTACAAGTCCGTAATAACTTTTTTACCTGCAGAATTGCTTTTTATTTATGAGCCTTTATAAAAAGATTATGGTGAGTTTGAGAGGAGGTAAGCATGAATATGTCCCCATCCTCATACGCCAGACTGAGTACTTATGCAAGACAACCACCCTTCTTGCAGAGGTGTTCGGTTCTGTCGACCCTGACCTGTGGGCAAGGAACGAAAGGGAGATCAAATCATGTGAGGTTCAGGGTGATGCCCTGCTAACCGAATTCCATGAGATGTTATCCGGCACCATTATGGTCCAGGTAAACAAGTTGGACTTGCAGTCGGTTTCGATGGCGATGGATGACTGCCTCGATGCCATAAAAGACACTTCCAAGGCTGTCCTGATCTATCGCCCACAGCAAATCGACTCACAGCTAGAGGAACTTGCACGTATCGCTGAATCCCAGTCACGGGCTCTTTTGGACATGGTACCTCTCCTTTCGGACATCAAGAAGAATGTCACCGCAATCTCTCTCTGTTGCGAGAGGGTTACTGAACTTGAACATGCAGCCGACGATGACTACGAAGATTATATCGGAGTAGTTTTCAAGAATGTTGATGACGTCAGGGAATTGATCAAGTACAAGAACCTGGCAGAGATGCTGGAGAATGTCACAGACGCCCACAAGAAAATCTCCGACAGGGTCAGGAACCTGCTTCTAAACTACCTTTCAGATTAATTCAGCCCGAAGATTAAATTTTTAACCGCCGGACCTTCACAGGCGCGACGGTTTGGGCAAAAATTAATACTTGTCTAATGTGAACTTTGTCACTCATAGGTTAGTGCTGCAAAGGTAGACACCAACTTCGTAAACACCTAATATTTTGATAGTTACTTTGTCCTCTGGGGTGTGAAAGAATGTCCCGGGGCTTTATTTTCCGTTCCGGTACTGGAGGGGAGTGATACCGAACCGTTTCTTGAACAGTAGATGGAAATTCCTGGTGTTGGAGAATCCCGAGGCGTCAGCGATTTCATTGACAGTGTATTCGGGATGCTCTGCAATTACCCAAAGTGCGTGGTTCAGTCTTTTGCCATTGATGTAGGAGGGGAGGCTCAGGTCTCCTCCGATGTCCTGGAACATCTTTCCGAGCCTGTTCTTTCCTATCCCCAGAAGATCCAGGATGTCAGCCCTTGTAAGGTTCTTGTCAAGAGAGATTTTTTCTTTGTCCATCGCATCCTCAAGCTTCAGGAACAGTTGCCAGCTGTCTGTTTCGCTTGATTTGTCCTGGATGGATTCCTTTGGATCGAGTTCCCGTATCCTGGCATTTGCAGACTGGAGCAGCCTCATGTATTTTTCGGTGTCAGAACGTCCCATCTCAATGAGACGGTTCTTGTCGATGATGTCCCTTGTCTTGATGTAGTAGAAGGAGAATCCCAATGTCAATATGATGCAGATCGCAAGGAATATTATCATGTAGAGAATGTACCGGGCTCCTTTCGTTTCTGCCTTGCTTGCCCTCAATTCTGCTTCATGGGCCCTGTATGTGTCTGAGATCTTAAGGGCCCTTTCCTTATCCGTTCTCCTCGCAAGGCTGTCAGAAATGACCATAGCCCTTTTGAGGTACGAATATCCCTTACCGCCTTCTCCCAATCCGTTGCAGGCCTCTGCCTTCAATCTGAGATAGTATTCCCCATCACATGAGATAGAGTCACCCGAACAGGGGAAATCTTCCTCTCCAAGGATATCGAGTGCTTCCTGGTACCGGCCGCTCTCCAGGCAGTATTCAAGGATTCTGAGCTTTCCGATAGGATCCCTGGAATATGCAGTGTTCCAAAATTTGTCTGCGTATTCTCCTGCCTTCGGCCTGTCTCCAACCTTCATGAACAAATAGGCCATCTTGCCAAAGTGGTAGCCAAATTGCTGGTCCAGGTAATTCGAACTGCCATGATCTTGAGCCAGCCTGTTCAGGAGATCTTCCCTGACAAGCCCTCTTTCGATGGCTTCGAGGTACTTCCCATCCTCGATCATGAAGTTCATCTGTTCACCAAGCAAGTGACTCAGAGTTTCCTGGGCATGACATCCGTTCTCTTTGGACAGAGCAGCTATCCCATATTCCATGTTGGCGTAGGCAGGGGCATATTGTCCCAGCCTCATCTGGCATTCACCGGTCAGGAATTTGAATTCCCCCATTGCGCCGAGTGAATCCAATGATTGTGCAACATTGCCACCTTCAATCGCTGCCTTGAGACACTCGTCGTACTGCCCGGAGAGATAGTAACTGTTCCCAAGAAGCCTCAGAAGCACTATCCGGTTATGGTTGTCAAGTTCATCAGAGTCCATAGACAAGGCATCCTTTGCACACTTGATTACCAAAGCGTCTTCCTGCAGGGGATTGAAGTATATCTTGGCACGGATGAGTTGCGCCATGAATGATGACAGGTTTCCCTCTGCCTCAGCACTGTCGATAAGGGCAAGAGCACTGTCGGGGCTAGAAACCGCAACTGTGAAGACCCTGTTGATATCGAATTCCTTTTTGTCCCCTGGATTCATATCCTGGTGTCCGGTCCCTTTGGAACATCCGTAAACCAGAACTGATAAAGAAATAGATATTAAAGAAAGGATAATACCGGGGACAAATCTGTTCATAGCAAGTCTGATTTAAGCATTCTGGTCATTTTTGAAGTTGCAAATATAAGAAATAGTTTGGCTTTGTCCAGACATGTCTTGACGCTGGTACTTTCTTTCTGTACCGCAGGACATAATCACCATTTCATGCTGACATAATAACTGCCTGATTATTACTCTTATGTCAGTTCGATTCGTCAATTTTGCACCGCGATTCTTTCCTGGAATCTGCAGTTGTTGGCAAGTACAAAACAGAAGTTTAGAAATGAATAAGGAGAAGTTTTATCGACCACCCGTAACGACAATTGTCATCATGCAGGAAGAACCTGTGATGGCCCTTTCGGCAAAAACCGGCAAACATACCCTGGATGAAGGTATGGAGACTGAGGACGGCTGGACTGACTGTGATTTTTAATAATGAACTTGATGAAAAAGATTTTACCCTTGATGACTATGTCGGTAGTATCCCTCATGGTCTCCTGCACCAAAGACCTGAATGAGATAGAGCGTCCTATGGATGATTCCGGCAGCTATATAATAGAATTAAGAGGAAGTGTACAGGTACCACATACCAGGATTTCCGAGTCTGCTGATGAGTTGAATGGCTTAAGAACCTCATGGGACCCGGGAGAGAAGATAAAGGTGATGTATTACAAGGGTGAAGATGCTTCACTGGTTGAGTTGGTCTCAGCCTTAGGAGACGGTTTATTTACCGGCTCGGTAGAGACAGGGGAGGATGCAATGGCCTTTAATACCAGTGACCTTCACTGTTTCAACACTTCAGGAAAGATCGGAATTGAACTACAAGGAAGGAAAGCAGTCTGTACAGTCGACCTGTCAGGTCAGGATGGATCCTTGGACAACGTGGCGCAATATGAACTGATGTACGTGAAGGGGCGTACTTCCGGAACACTCTATTTTGAGCATCTTACCTCAGTTCTCAGATTGACGTTTGACGGCCTTGAAGGAAGCGAGGTCACATCCGTCTCCCTGTCATTCACTCCATCATCGTCCGGTTGGGGAAGTGCTTTGTTTGCTACGTCAGCAATCTATAAGTTTGGGCCTGATGGTATTGAAGAGCAATCTGAAGACGCTGTCTTCTACGATCTTAAGAATATTCATGTCCCGATTCAAAATGGGACTGCCGTCATTTACCTTGTGATTCCTGCGAGGGAAAAACTGTACGGAGAACTGTCAGCCTGCCTGACCTCTGACAGTGCAATCTACAGGCGTTATATCAAGCTGGGTGGTAAATCCTTCAAGGCTAACAATGTGGTAGCAAGGACGGAGGTTGTCTCGGACGGGGACAAGGTGCCTGCAGTTGGAGATTATGTTTACAGCGACGGTACCTGGGGACCGCTGGTATATTATGAAGACAAGTGGCCTCAGGCTGTTATATTCAGTAATTACACCAGTACAGAAGACAGGGCAGCTGGCTTTAGCCATGGTTATGCCATGGCCCTGAAGGATGCTGCCTGGCCTACGACCTGGGCCCCGGAGAATGAAGTCGAGACACATCCCGACTATCCGGAAGCACCTAACCTTTTTGAAAGCGTTTCTGCTTCAGCTCCTCTCCAGATGATGGAAAACCTCAGTGGGCTTTCTACATGCCGGGTGCTAAATGATTCTTATCTCAGTAATTATTGCCTGGGTAACTTTTATGGATTGCCCGGATTTGAGCGGACAGGGGCAGAAGCAGCGATTCCTTGTGCAATGAGGTATGGCTGTGAGGACTGGGTATTTGCCTTTACAGACACTCCCAACATAACCGAGTTCGATCCCCCCGAGGGGTCAAGCGGTTGGTTCCTGCCAAGTGCCGGCCAATGGTTCCTGTGCCTGTCCAACCTGGCTGGGATAGTCCCCGATGACCTTAAGATGATAACTTCAGGAGGCCAAGTAGTCGAACTGTCCTGGCAGTTCCCTTCTTCCATTGCCAGGCAGGAGTATCTGGACAGATTCACCAGGTATTTCAGCAGTGAGTCCTACCAGAATCCTATCCTGGCCCAATACTATTCTTCCGGAAGGATGCTGGCTACTTCGTTCTATCTTCCTGATCCCGGTTTTATGGACTGGTACCTGTGGACTTGTGACGAAGCTACTTCAGACGGAACTGCAGTTGTAGTTTACCTGAACTCGACGGACATCGTGTTCAAGTACGTGGTAAAACAAACTGGGGAGTCAGCGGAAAACGGCTATGCCGCCAGGTCAATCCTTGCCTTCTGATGACTTCGGACGCTCAGGCAGCACGTTACCCATGTAACTGATGGGCTCGCGGTTGCGTGTGCGGAGGTCGATGTTTGCCCTTCCGTTGTTGAAAATCTCCATGGTATAGACCAGGTAATCTTCGCCGTTGTTGGTAGCGAGAACAACCACCCTCCTGTCAGGCTTGGGGAAAGTTTCGATGTAATCGCTGATCTTTGCTTCGAAGGACAACCCTTTGCCTCCTCCATATGGGAGATTCCAGGCAGCACCAATGTAGGGCAGATGGGAAACGATCTTGTCACCGTCGATTTTGATCGAATAGTTGGTGACACTCTGGCTCATGCCTCTTCTGGGGTTCATGTGGTCAACATCAATCTCGAAGGTCCTGTTGTCAAGGTTCTCCTGGATCTGAGCAGCCATCTGGGCCTTCTCTTCCGGAGTAAGGCGAAGGGAAGCGCATCCTCCCAAGAGCAGGAGAGACACGGCCATGACTATTGCGATTATCTTTTTCATTGTAGGATAGGTGTTATTTGTCGTTAGGGATCAAAATCTTATAGGAATGCCCGGCTTTGTTCTCAAGCTTGCTGTCCCTTAGCCAGAGATTGGCTTCCTTGAGTTGCATGTAACTGCATCCGTTCTCCTCTGCGAAATCTACCAGGCTCTCGATCCGTCCGTTAACAGTCACTATGTTCTTGGGGGAGTAATAGGGATACTTCTCAAACTTGTCAATGTTGAACCCAAAAGCGGCCGGATTCTCGAAAAACATCTTGGCTACCAACACCCTGAACATGTAACGGGAAGTCTCTTCCACGAGCCAGAGATCCATGGCGGACTTCCGCCTCTGGTCGGTCAGGCGTTTGGATATTCCTCCTTGTCCGGCATTGTAGCTTGCAGCCACCGTCATCCAGTCACCGTACTTCGCATAGGCCTTGTTAAGGTACTGGCAGGCGGCAATGGTCTCCTTTTCTATGTTATACCTTTCATCCACTTCATTGTCGATGATGAGGCCATATTCCTTCCCGGTAACCTTGGTGAACTGCCACAGGCCTGCCGCCCCAGCTGTCGATAATGCCTTTGGGCTGAGATTGCTCTCAATCGCCATGAGATATTTCAAGTCATCGGGGACTCCATAGAGCTTCAGCAGAGGCTCCACCTGCTGGAAGTAGCGGTCCGACCTCTTCAACATCAGTATGGAGTTGGTGTGGGAATACGTGAACGCGATCAGTTCGCGGTCCATCCTTTCATAGAGGTCACTTCTGTTGAAACGGACCGTGTCGCCCGCAAAAACGATGTACTGTGGGACCGCCGGAGACTTGAAATGGAACTCCTCGGTCATGTAGCGCTGGCCCCACGCGGCAAGGGCACTGAGGGTAACCAGCATTAGGGAAGACACGAACCTTTTCATAATACTTGGATTATGCCCCGAAACGCCTGGCTTGTTCGGCTATGAGGGCGCTGTCGTTGAAATAATCTATCTGCATGGCTTTCTTAACATCATCAAGAGTTGCCTGTGCGGCAGCCTCAGCCACCTCGCTGCCCTTCTTGAGTATGTCATAGACAGAAGGGATGTCCCTTTCGTACTCTTTCCTCCTGGCCCTTATTGGTTCGAGTTCCTCGTTGAGGATTTTCTCCAGGAACTTCTTGCACTTGACGTCTCCAAGGCCGCCCTTCTGGTAATGGGCCTTGAGCTCATCCAGGTTGGCATATTCAGGCCAGTAGAGACCGAAATGCTCGTCACGGCAGAAAGCGTCGAGATAAGTGAAGACGGTATTCCCTTCAATGTGGCCGGGATCGCTGACATTGATGTGCTGGGGATCGGTGTACATAGACATCACCTTCTTGTGCATTTCGTCAGCAGATTCGGCAAGATAGATACAGTTGCCAAGGGACTTGCTCATTTTGGCCTTTCCGTCAGTTCCAGGAAGTCTCAGGCAGGCAGCATTGGAGGGCAGCACAGCCTTGGGCTCAACCAGGGTTTCACCATAGATGCGGTTGAAAGTCCTTACAATCTCTACGGTCTGCTCGATCATGGGTTTCTGATCCTCTCCAACGGGGACATCGGTAGCCTTGAAAGCGGTAATGTCGGCAGCCTGTGAGATAGGGTAGCAGAAGAATCCCACCGGCAGACCGCTGCCGAAAGCCTGTTCCTCTCCTTCCGAGTTGAAGCCCCTCATGGCAATCTCTGTCTTCACAGTAGGATTCCTTTGGAGTCTGGCCACAGTAACGAGGTTCATGTAGTAGAATGTCAGCTCAGTGAGCTGGGGGATCTGGCTTTGTATGAAAAGGGTTACCTTGGAAGGGTCAAGACCGACTGAGAGATAGTCCAAAGCTACCTCGATTATGTTTTGGCGCACCTTCTCGGGGTTGTCGAAATTGTCGGTAAGGGCTTGGGCATCAGCGATGAAGATGAACATCTTATCATAGCCTCCGGCATTCTGGATAGCTACCCTGTTCCTGAGCGATCCGACATAATGTCCGATGTGAAGCCGTCCGGTAGGGCGGTCGCCTGTCAATATGATTCGTCCTGGCATTTCGATTCTATATTATTTTATAAGGTTTAGGAATTCGTTTCTGGTCCTGGCTGAACTGAGGAATATTCCTGAGAAGGCCGAGGTAGTGGTGATGGCATTGGATTTTTGTACGCCGCGGAGGGACATGCATGTGTGCATGGCCTCGATGACTACTGCAACTCCCAGGGGGTGCAGGGCTTCGACGATGCAGTCGCGGATCTGGACAGTCAGTCTTTCCTGGACCTGGAGTCGGCGGGCATAGGTTTCGACAACCCTCGCAATCTTGCTCAGACCGGTTATCTTGCCATTGGGAATATATGCAACATGGCACTTGCCGATAAAGGGGAGCATGTGGTGCTCGCACATAGAATAGAGTTCAATGTCCTTGACCAGGACCATCTGCTGGTACTTTTCGTCAAATATTGCGGACTTGATTATCTGCTCTCCCTTCTGCTCATAGCCCTGGGTGAGGAACTGGAGGGATTTGGCCACCCTCTCAGGGGTCTTCAACAGGCCTTCACGGTCGGGATCTTCTCCCAGGAGGGCGAGAATTTCCCGGACCCGGGCTGAAATCTCGGCTGTGGTTTCTTCGTCGTATCTGTCAATCTTCTCGTAGGCCATTATTTGGTATAGTTGTTGAAATGGACTGCATGTCCTACAAAATTAGGCAAAAAATAGTTATTGATTATTATTTTTACATATCTTTGCGGCAAAATTGGATAATATGTATTGGACTCTTGAACTTGCCAGTAGCCTGGACGATGCTCCATGGCCGGCATCAAAGGAAGAACTTATAGACTATGCAAACCGCTCCGGTGCTCCCGAAGAGGTTATTGAGAACCTGACCGAACTTGAGGATGACGGCGAGATTTACGAATCCATCGAAGATATCTGGCCCGATTATCCCACCAAGGAGGATTTCTTCTTTAACGAAGAAGAATACTAATCGCTAACTTACTGAAAATCAATCAGTAATACTTACCTTACCGCCTTTCGGGGCGGTTTTTTGTTTTCTTGCAATCGCATTTCTACGCATTTGAGCGCAATACATAAAAAAATAACTTACCTTAAAGTTTATCCAAAACTTTACTTTATCTTTGCGACAGGAATACTAAAAACCAGAGAGTTATGCCACGGACAAAAGCCCAACTCCCGCAAGGAGGCTTCGCTTTGTTGAATAAATGCAATAGGAAAGGCGAGCAAGCCATATATATCCGCTATTACGTCGGCAAGTACGTAAAACGCAGTACAGACGTATGGATTGCCCCCGAGGACTGGGACGCCAAGAAACAAGAGGTTAAGACCCGGAACAAGAATGCGGCCCGGATTAACAACCGCTTGGCCCTCATCAAACAGAAGGTGGATGCTCAACTCCTCGCGTACGATGATGGGAGGATTACGCCCGACGTTGTTCAGCGAATGCTGGATGGTTCATTCGTTCCAGAGGACAAACGTTCAAAGCATACCGACTTGGTAGAGTATGCTTTGAATGTAAACGAGTTGTTCTACAAACGTGGAGATTTCGGCTACTCGGTCTATTACAACAAGAAATTGAACATCCAGGCATTCGGCAGGTATGTCACCGACGAACTCAAACTACCCCCGCTCTCGTTGAACCAACTCACCCCGGAACTGGTTGACAAGTATATCAAGTACCGCCGGGACACGCTCCATAACACCAGTAACGAGGGTATAAACAAGACTTTGGTTCCGCTCGTTAAAGCGATCGGATATGCCAAGGACAATGGGTTGCTGGATCCTAAAATTGCCATGCCGGTCATAGAGAATTCTTATGTTGAGGTTAAGGATAGGCATTACGACCCGGATGTGGCAGACAGAAAGAGTGTCCGGTATCTTACCCCTGAGCAGTTCAAGGCGCTGCAGAATTATAACCCCTCTTCCAACTCCAAGGAGCGGACGAAGGAACTGCTGGACATATTCTTCTTCTCTTATTATGCGTGCGGCCTCCGGGTATCAGATGTCATTACGTTGGAATGGTCGCAGGTGGATTGGGAGAAGAAACGGCTTGACAAGGTGCAAGTAAAGTCTAAACAGAAGGGCAAAGTGCAGCCAATGCTCGCCCCTCAGGCGACAGAGATTCTTAATCGCTGGAAGGCGAAGAAGCGTAATGGGCGATTTGTTTTTGATTGTTTCCCTGAAGACTATAAATTCTCCGATGATGTGGAGGCACAACGGCAGTTCAAGATGCGCTGCAATGCCGTTGAACGAACCCTCAATCAGTCGTTGAAACAGATTGGCGAGAACCTTGAGTTCCCGTTCCATTTGAGCATGCATGTCGCCCGGCACACCTTCTGCGTCAATGCGATATCACAAGGTTTCTCCCTACACTTCGTCAGCCAGCTTATGGGCCACCAGAGCATTCTGGCGACGGAGAAAACGTATGCGGAGTTCCTGGACACCACGATTGACAAGGAGTTCAAGAAGATTCGGAAACTCTACAAGGAGCAGGCATAAGCGTCGTAATGGTGGAGCCGCAGGAAGTCTTCGATGTCCGATTTGGAGTAATAGTACGTAGCTCCTATCAAGGAATAGGAGAGTTCCCCTTCGTCCCGCCATTTCTTCAAGGTCGCGGAAGAGGCGTCCAGAAGCTCCATCATCTCCTTGTTGGTGTAAACGACCTTATTCTTTTGCGCTTTCAGTTCGGATACCTGCTTGGTTAGTTCCTTCAGGGTTGTTGTAAGAGTTGAGTAAAAACCATTATCGTCTGTCATTAGTGCGTTTGGTAATCGTCCGCCGACGAGGATTATTCGGCCTGTTTTGCAGGCTCACACCAAACATACAAATTTTTATGGACTTAGGTCTTGTTTGTGGGATGCCGTTGCCAAGGTCAAGTGTTGCTGAACTGACTTGATTATGACTACTAGGCACCCCTGTTAATCAACAAATCATAGTTCGCGTGTACTGATTATATCGTGTACAATGAGTTCGCCCAGTTGTATGCATTCCCACCCCTCATAATCAAGGGAGGGGTAGTCACTACAAGACGCTGAACCATTTGAATTCCCAAACAGACAGATGTATCGCTTACTTTCGCTATCATGCAGAACGGCAACAAGGTGTCCGGCAAGGAACCCGTAAATAGCCCTTGTTTTGCCGTCTTTTGAGCATTGCTTAGCCAGACTATATATTCTCTCTTGAAGCGCCCCTGGCGTCAAATCATTGGGCTCCGGTGAGGTGTCTGACTGCTCAGCTGCTTCGTCAGGCAAGGGTACGAGGGCAAAACGCCTCCCCCCCATATTCAGGACGCCAGCGGGCTCGGCTGGAAGTTGCTCCGGGAAAAAGGAGCTAACAGGCACTTCAAGGGCAGCGGCAATTCTTTTGATCAATGACACCTTGGGGTCATTTTTGAGTTTCTTGCTTAGGTTTGATTGATCAACTCCGAGTTTGGCTGCGAGGTTAGACATCCTCATCCCTCTTTCTTTGAGTATTTGCAGTATCTTTTCTTCCATATCTCAACGTGTTCAACTGCAAACATAGTGATTTTTGGTTAAAAATGACAATAATAGGTGTAAATATTCGTAGAAAATCACCAAATAATTTGGATTTTTGGTTAAAATTAACTAACTTTGCCAAAGAAACAGAAGAAACAAGGTTAAAAAATACCAAAGATACAATGAACGCACTCGTCATTACACCTAAGGAAGCCCAGAGGGCACTCGTCATCGCCACCCGTACCAACGCCGCCACTCCGGCCGATTTTATGGTCTCAGGAGCCAAAGCTGCAATGGTCGCTGAGTTAAAGAAGCGCATGCAGACTTCGGTTGTCGAATTCTATTTTACCAAACGCGACGGAACTCTACGTCACGCCTTTGGCACCACCATGCCGTCACTTGCTACTAAACACATCAACGGCAGGGGTATCCCTCGTGAAAGCGTCAAGACAACTCCATTTTTCTGCGTTGAGAGTGGGGAGTGGAGGAGTTTTCGCTGGGAAAGTATCGTCAAGGTCTGCTAGGGAGCCGGAGGCCAAGTGCCTCCCTCCCTTTTCTTCTTCATTTGATCAAATCGGTATGGCACAGAAACACGTAAGCACCACCTCGGATTATATAGACTGGGATGCGGCGATGAATCTCGTAAGGCGTCTGTTCAAGGACGGGAACTACCGCATGTCACTACTTGTAGGATGTGGATGTTTTTTTGGTTTAAGGTTTTCTGACCTATCACAGTTGTCATGGCGGCAGCTGCTTTCAGGAGATACCTTTGAACTTTACGAGCAGAAGACTGGGAAACGGCGAGTTATCCGCATCAACAAGGGATTCCAGGCTCACATCCGCGAGTGTTATGTAGCTATGAAGATTCAAGATATGGATGAGCCCTGCTTCCTGAACAGGTTCGGGGGTATCCTGACGAATCAAATGGTCAACAGACATTTCAAGGCACTGAAAGTCAAGTATCAGATTCGCATCAAGAACTTCTCAACACACTCGTTACGCAAGACTTTCGGCCGCCGTGTCGTGGACATGGCAGGTCCAGACTCAGAGATGGCAATTATCAAGCTTTCAGAGCTCTTCAACCACTCTAATTCGATGGTAACACGCAGGTATCTGGGTCTCCGGCAGGAGGAGTTGGGGGAGGTATATGATAGCCTGCAATTCTGAATACCTTACAACTTATCACTCACTTCTGTCTTTTTGGCGTGTTTGATGTTTATGTTGGTTTTACCGAAGCGCCATGTCAGGCTAAGAATGAGTTGTCGTGGTGGATACCAGGATTCATTGTGCTGGTAATACGTATCTGTGTATGTGTCGCGGACAGGTCCGCAGTAGCGACTTTGGAATGGCATGATAGCAGTCAGCGAAAGAATAAGACGATTTTGAAGTAAGCCCTGTCTGAGACCTAGGGAGTAATTGTAATCTGCGCCATGGTAAGTGCGTTGCAGAGTGATTTCACCGCCGGATGCATTAGCAGCAGCAAAGAACATTGCACTCCTCCACAATGTGAGATTTCCACTGGCGTTGATTGCCCAGTTGAATCCATTGTTCCTCTGATTAAGTACAGGAGCATAATAGTAATCATACCCGGCCTGACCAGAAGTCTGAATACTGATTTTGTTCGTCGGATTCC
>JAGCWD010000006.1 GCA_017962025.1 Bacteroidales bacterium | reverse complement strand
GGAGTCATTACTGACCGGTTCTACAGTCTCATCCACCCGGAACCGGAGTATTATCAATGGTTCTGCATGAGGGTGCACGGTCTTTGCCGGGAAGACACCGAATATGCGCCCGTCTTTCCGGAAGTCTGGTCAAAGATTGAGCAGTTGATCGAAGGCTTGCCTCTCGTGGCACATAACGCCCGTTTTGACGAAGGTTGCCTGAAGGCGGTTCACAGGGTTTATCAGATGGACTATCCGGACTATGTGTTCTATGACACACTTGCCGCTTCACGCTACCATTTCGGCCACAGGCTCCCCAACCATCGTCTCGAGACAGTCTCCGCCGCATGTGGATACGATCTCACAAACCACCACCATGCCCTCGCCGATGCGGAAGCATGTGCGCACATAGCAATGAATCTCCTATAGCAGCACGACGGCTACCTCAAAGGTTCTTTTATCATAGGAATGATCCGTCCGTAGGTAAGCATGCGCCATACCCATTCTACCGGTCCATAATTGAAAAATTTGAGCCACAGGGCACTGAAAGCAATCTGGAGAGCAAGGACTCCAACGGCTATCGCTTCAGTCGCAAGAAGACCCACCTTGGCACCAAGGCCGAAACCGATGCCATAGAAAATAAGCACTCCAATGACTGACTGGCTGAGGTAATTGGTACATGCCATTCTCCCCGCTTTAGCCAGGATCTGCCATCCGTGGCCTTCCTGAGACCGGTTGAACAGCAGGCTGAAACCGGCGGCGTAGGCAAAGCCCATCGGATAAACGCCCAGAAGATAGAACAGGGAATGGACAGTCGCTCCAAAAGGTTCCCCCTTCATCGAACTCAATGTGTAGAAGATACTGGCAGGAACACCCAATAATAATCCGTAGGACAGAACCTTCTTGAGCATTCCCCGATGCCTTGAAAGGTCTGCGAATACCTTCATGCGCCCAACACCATAGCCGATAAGGAACAATCCAAGCACTTTGAAAAACCGGTAGCTGACCACAAACTCCCACATCCTTTCCACTGCTCCCTGATGAAGGAACTGGAGCATACCGCGGTAACCGGTTATCTCTGCCAGCCACGTCCCGAAGTTAGCCTCAGTAATACCATACAAAGCACAGATCCGCCATTGTTCATCGAGAAGAGGATCGGACAACTTTGTTCCAAAGATGGCTTCACAAATAACAGGAAGGACCAGGAACGCCCCACCCCAGATAAGGATCTTCCGGGTCTCGAGCCGTTTAAACAGTGGCAAAAGCATTCCCATAGTGGCATAGAGCATCAGAATGTCACCACTCCAGAGAAATAACAGGTGGATAAGGCCTATAAAGAACAGGACGACCATCCTTCGATAGAAAGTCCTGGTCTTCTGGCCGGCATTCTCAAGCTGGATGCTGAATCCCATTCCGAACAGAAGGGAAAAGAGGGTATAGAATTTACCGTCGATGAGGAACGTCTGGACAACCCTGGTCACCTTGTCCGTATGTGTCCATCCATCCGGATCCGAGAAAGTCCATAATGAGAACTCCGGGAAATTGGCCAGGCAGATTCCCAGGATGGCGAAGCAACGGAGGGCATCCAATATGACGTATCTTTTCTTTACCATCTAATCCGCAAATTTCGTGAATTATTGTTATTTTTGAAAGATTAAACAACCAAACACTAAAACCCGGAAAGAATGGAAGATTTGAAGAAGATAGCATGCCGTTTCGCGATCGAAGGAGAGATCAAGGAAATCACCCCTCTCGGCAACGGACTCATCAATGACACTTACAAGGTTACTACCATCGGAGATACCCCCGACTACGTACTCCAGAGGATCAACAATGCCATTTTCACCGATGTGGAACTGCTCCAGAACAATATTGAGGCAGCCACCAGACACATACGCCGCAAGCTTGAAGAAGCCGGAGAAAAGGACATCGACCGCAAAGTACTGAGGTTTGTCTCCCTGAAGGACAGTTCCAAGACCTAGGCTGAGGAAGACGGCAAGTTCTGGAGGATCTCGGTGTTCATCGACGGAGCGAAGACTTTTGAGACTGTCAATCCTGAATATTCCGAGTATGCAGGTGAGGCCTTCGGTCATTTTGAGGCAATGCTGGCTGACATTCCGGACCAGTTGGGAGAAACAATTCCCGATTTCCACAACATGGAACTCAGACTGCTCCAGCTGATCCAGGCAGTCAAGGAGGACAGGGTCGGAAGGCTTGCCTCCGATCCCAAGGACGGGGAACTTCACAGAATCCTTGAAGAGATCGACCTTCACGGAGTGGAAATGTGCAGGGCAGAGCAGCTTCACCGGGAAGGAAAGCTTCCAAAGAGGATCTGCCACTGTGACACGAAGGTCAATAACATGATGTTCGACGAGAACGGCAATGTCCTGTGTGTCATAGACCTCGATACCCTGATGCCCAGTTATGTTTTCTCAGATTTCGGTGACTTCCTCCGTTATGCCGCCAACCCTGTGGCAGAAGACTCCCCTGATATTGAAAAGGTTGACTTCGACATGGATATTTTCAAGGCCTTCTCGAGGGGCTACATAAGAGGCACCAAATCCTTCCTGACTCCGATCGAGAAAGACAATCTACCCTATGCGGCCTGCCTTTTCCCCTTCATGCAGGCAGTCCGCTTCTTCGCCGACTACATTAACGGAGATACGTATTACAAGATCAAATATCCCGAACACAATCTGGTGCGGACACGCAACCAGATGGCTCTGTTCCGCTCGGCCATGGCCAAGGTTCCCCAGATGAAGGCTTGGCTTGACTCTTTATAGAACATTACCGTAATGGCCATCAAACGCAGGGAATTCATCAAGACAGCAGGTTCCGCCGTTATCGGAGCCGCTGTCGGTTCTGCCGTATCTATAGGTATTGAAGAAGCGAAGAAAAGGACTGTCGGCAGCAGTTTTGAGGGTTACCATGTCAACACTTCCGGTACTGCCCGGATGAAACTGAGCTTCGAACCCTACGAGCTTCAGCTACGCCACACATTCACAGTGGCATCATATTCCAGAACCACGACTCCGGACGTCCAGGTCAGGATTGAATACGACGGTTTCACCGGCTACGGAGAGGCCTCGATGCCTCCCTATCTCGGACAATCGGTGGAGACAGTCTCCGCCTTCTTGAGTAGAGTGGATCTCGAACAGTTCAGGGATCCTTTCCAGATCGATGACATCCTGACCTATGTCGATGGAATCACCGAAGGAGACACCGCAGCTAAGGCGGCCGTTGACATCGCCCTCCACGACCTGGTCGGAAAGATGATGGGACAGCCCTGGTTCAGGATATGGGGCCTCGACCCCAAAAAGGCTCCCGACACCACCTTTACGATTGGGATCGACACCCCCGATGTGGTCAGGGAGAAAACCAAAGAGTGCGCCGACAAGTTCAATATCCTGAAAGTCAAGGTAGGTCTTGACAACGACAAGGAGATGATCGAAACCATTAGGGAGATCACCGACCTTCCCATCGCAGTGGATGCGAACCAAGGTTGGAAGGACAGGCACAAAGCCCTTGACATGATCAACTGGCTGGCCGAGCATGGAGTGGTAATGGTTGAACAGCCCATGCCGAAGGAGATGCTGGACGATAATGCCTGGATAACTGAGAACAGTCCCCTCCCCATTTTCGCAGACGAGGCAATCCAGAGGCTCAAGGACATCCCTTCGATAAAGGGAGCATATTCAGGGATCAACATCAAGTTGATGAAATGCACCGGAATGAGGGAAGCTTGGAAAATGGCCAACTATGCTAGGGCGGAAGGGATGAAAGTGATGGTCGGATGCATGACAGAGACTTCCTGTGCGGTCTCTGCAGCCGCTCAGTTGTCGCCCATAGTGGATTTTGCCGACCTGGACGGGAACCTTCTGATAACCAATGACCTTTTTGAAGGAATGACAGTGGAAAAGGGACGTATTACCCTCCCGGACAGACCCGGAATCGGTCTGAAACCCCTCGGGACGATAGGCATTTGATAAACACTTCCTGCCATGGCTAAGATGAAACGAAGCGAGATAATCCTATGGATGATGGTGGCGATTGCTCTGGCCGCCAACATCTGGCTTCCAAAACATATGAACCGGAGGTATTCCTGGGAAAGGGACCTCAGTCAAAGGTTGGCGGTGGACTTCTGCAAGACAAAGGAAGAGGTCAAAGGAGAAATACGGGAGTTTTACCCCTATGTTTCAGATGCAGAGATAGACGGGTGGACTGAGTCAGGGAAGCTCGAATCGATGGTGATTGGCAAACGCACCATGTACTTCAAGGATGCCGCCGCCAACCTCAAACGCATCGACCCCGACTTTTTCAGCTCTCGCTCCGGCAACGCCGATCCAGTATCGTCAGGCACGCCATCTCCCTCCGGCCGAGTCCATCCTCGCACCGCTGCGGCTGAGTACGGCCCGGAGGGAATGGCGCTGCCGGACTACAGTAGCATTGTGCTACCTGACGGGTTTTTGGACCCGGTCAGGATGAGAGTGAGGTATTCGATCACAGTACCGGTTCACACCCTCAAACCCGGCAAGACACTCCGGTGCTGGCTCCCCTATCCAAGATCCGACGTCCCCCGACAGACCGACATCAAGTTCATTGAAGCCGGAGTTGACAGTGTTGCGTACCCTATTGACAGAATAACATTCTCGGCCCCTTCCTGCCCACACAGCAGCCTATACATGGAAGCCAAGACCAACCGCTACAGGGACATCACATTCTACGAAGTCTTTGAATATACATCATCAGGAGAGTTCAATCCAATCGATCCCTCTGCTGTCAGGGAATACGACACCTCCAGTGATGAGTACAAGGAATATACTTCAGAAAGGGACCGCCACATAATCTTCACAGACCGGATCGAAGCCTTGGCCGATTCCCTTACGGATGGGATTGACAATCCCTTCCTCCAGGCCGCTGCGATGTTCACCTGGATTGACCGGAACATCCCCTGGGCCTCCTCCAGGGAGTACTCCACTATCGAGAACATTCCCGATTATGTTCTCTCAGTCCGTCATGGTGACTGCGGCCAGAAAACCCTCCTCTTCATGACACTCTGCCGCTACAAAGGTATTCCGACCAGATGGCAGAGCGGTTTTTACACCGCCCCGGGAGAGGCTAATCTGCATGACTGGGGTGAAATCTACTTTGAAGGCTACGGCTGGGTGCCGGTTGACCAGAGTTTCGGAATCATTCCGGCCCTTGGTTATTTCTATCTCGGGGGTATTGACCCCAACCGTCTCATCGTCAACAGCGACTTTGGAAGGGAGATGTCCCCTTCAAAGAAATACCCCCGGAGTGAAACAGTGGATTTCCAAAGAGGAGAAGTGGAATGGGAGGGAGGAAACCTTTACTTTAACCAGTGGAATTACGATTTCAACATCGAGTACCTGCAATGAAAGCCAAGAAAAAAGGTCTCTACACACAGGCATTCATATGTCTTGCCATTGTCATAGGCCTGTTCACCTACATGGGCATCAAGATGGGATCTGCCAACATGCTCAATACCATCATGCACACTGCCCATGACCTCCTCCTCAATACCGTCTTTTACCTCATGGGCATCTGTGTGATTACAGGAGCCCTTGGAAAACTGTTCGTGGAATTCGGGGTAGTTGCCTTGATTGAAAAGGTACTCCGGCCGCTCATGAGGCCCCTCTTCAACCTTCCTGGTGTCGCATCACTCGGGGCCGTCATGACTTTCCTTTCGGACAATCCCGCCATTATTACACTTTCGAAAGACAAGCGCTTTGCCAGCTATTTCAAGAAATACCAGTTCATCTCCCTTACCAATTTCGGCACAGCGTTCGGAATGGGACTTATCGTGATCATATTCATGATAAGCCAGGGCTATTTCGTTGAGCCGCTGGTCGGCCTCTTCGGAGCCTTTGTCGGCTGCATAGTGACCACAAGGCTGATGCAACACTTTGTGGTAAAGTCCTACCCCCGTTACAGGGACGAAGAAGTGGTCAGCGATGAAGAACTCGAAGCCCTCAACAACGAGCCAGAACACGAAGAGGAGAAAAGCGCCTTCCTCCGCACATTGAATGCCCTTCTCGACGGAGGAAAGAACGGAGTGGAGGTCGGTCTCGCCATAATTCCGGGTGTTCTTATCATCTCAACCCTGGTGATGGTACTGACCTTCGGGCCTGACGCCACAGGAGCCTACACAGGCGCCGCATACCAGGGAACAGAACTGCTCCCGTGGTTGGCAAACAAGGTGGACTGGCTGTTCAAGGGATTGTTCGGTTTCAATGACCCTCACCAGATCGCATTCCCAATCACTGCCCTTGGAGCGGTTGGTGCAGCACTGAGCCTGATCCCAAACTTTGTAGCCCAGGGCTGGCTTGACGGTAATGCAATTGCTGTTTTTACTGCCATCGGCATGTGCTGGAGCGGCTTCCTCAGCACCCACACTGCCATGCTCGACTCACTCGGATACCGTGAACTTACCGGCAAGGCCATCCTTTCGCATACTATCGGAGGACTTGTCGCAGCTATCTCGGCGCATTGGGTCATAGTTCTGATCGCCCTGATCGGGTAAGCCTTTTGTTAACGATTTGTAACATAATTGGATTATTTTTACTATATTTATAGGCCACAATTGAATAATAGTTCTAAAATGAAACAAATAATCGAATGCGTTCCAAATTTTAGCGAAGGTCGTGACAAGGGAGTAATCGACAGTATCGTCAAATCAATAGCAGCCGTTGATGGAATCAAGGTTCTCAATGTGGATCCGGGAGAGGCAACCAACAGGACCGTTGTCACCTTTGTAGGTTCACCGGAGGCGGTGGTCGAGGCGGCATTCCAGGGAGTAAGATGTGCCGGAGAGGTTATAGACATGAGAAAGCATCATGGTGCCCATCCGCGTTCAGGAGCCTGCGATGTCCTCCCTCTGGTTCCGGTCTCCGGAATAACCCTAGAGGAATGCGCCACCCTGGCCAGGAAACTTGCCGAAAGGATATTCAAGGAACTCGGAGTCCCCTGCTATTGCTATGAAGCGGCTGCATTCAAGCCGGAACGGAAGAACCTTGCCGTCTGCAGGGCCGGTGAATATGAAGCCCTTCCCGAAAAGATAGCCGATCCTGCCCGCAGACCCGACTTCGGACCGGAAGAGTACAATGATACAGTCGCAAGGTGCGGTGCCGTCAACGTGGGTGCAAGGAATTTCCTCGTGGCGGTCAACTACAACCTCAACACCACCTCAACCCGAAGGGCGATGGCCATCGCTTTCGACGTGCGTGAAAAGGGACGCAAGAAGCGCGAGGGGGGAAGCCTAACCGGAAAGGTACTCAAGGACGCCGATGGCAATGACATCTGGGAACCTGGCACCCTCAAGGGATGCAAGGCCATTGGATGGTATATTGATGAATATGGTATCGCCCAGGTCTCGATGAACATTACAGACATCGATGCCACACCCCTTCACATTGCATACGAAGAGGTTTCAAGGGCGGCAGCAGCCCGCGGACTCAGGGTGACCGGAGCAGAGATAGTCGGCCTCGTACCGAAGAGAGTCCTGATGGATGCAGGAAAATTCTACCTTGAAAAACAGCAGAGGTCACTGGGAATAAGCGAAGACGAGATTCTGAAGATCGCCGTAAAGTCCATGAGCCTGGACGACCTCAAGCCTTTCAATCCCCATGAGAAAGTGATAGAGTACCTTATGGAGGATCCTTCCGAACTGGCAGTCCGTGAGAGACTTGTACGAATGACCCTCAAGGGGTTTGCCGATGAGACAGCATCCGAATCCCCCGCTCCTGGAGGAGGATCCATCTCCGCTTATATGGGTGCCCTGGGAGCAGCTTTGGGAACCATGGTTGCGAATCTCTCATCCCATAAAAGAGGCTGGGATGACCGATGGAAAGAGTTCTCCACCTGGGCTGAAAAAGGACAGGCCATCATGAAGGAACTTGTTGGCCTGGTCGACGAGGACAACGCAGCCTTCGACAGGATAATGGCTGCATTCGGTCTACCGAAGGGAACCGAAGAAGAAAAGGCGGCCAGGGCGGCGGCGATAGAAGATGCCACCCTTTATGCCTCCCATGTACCCCTGAGGACGATGAAGGCTTCATTCAATGTCTTTGAACTGGCCAGAGCTATGGCAGCCGAGGGCAATCCCAACTCTGTTTCTGATGCAGGAGTGGGGGCACTCGCAGCAAGGAGCGCTGTCTTGGGAGCCTGCCTCAACGTCAAGATCAATGCAGTAGGTCTTAAGGACCAGGAGAAGGCAAAAACCCTGATTGCCGAGGCGGAAGGACTCGCAGCAAAGGCGATAGAAGAGGAAAAGGAGATTCTGGACATAGTAAACGGCAAGATCAATGGATAGATTTCAGGAAGAGATACTGACCGGCATTCCCCAGGACAGGCTGCCCGAACCCAAACCTTACGACAAAACCATAAATCATGCTCCCAGGCGTAAGGACATCCTTACCAAGGAACAGAAAGTCCTGGCCTTGAAGAATGCCCTGAGGTACTTCCCTGAAAAATTCCACGCGGAACTGGCTCCTGAATTCGCAAAGGAACTCAGGGACTTCGGCCGGATCTACATGTACCGGTTCCGCCCTTCCTACGACATATACGCACGACCGATAGATGAGTACCCTGCAGTCTCACGACAGGCGGCGGCAATCATGGCTATGATCCAGAATAACCTGGATCCCAGGGTAGCCCAGCATCCTCATGAGCTTATCATCTACGGAGGAAACGGGGCCATATTCCAGAACTGGGCCCAGTACCGGCTCACTATGAAGTATCTGGCGACCATGACTGATGAACAGACTCTCGCCATGTATTCCGGTCACCCCATGGGGCTGTTCCCCAGCCATAAGGACGCTCCGAGGGTTGTGGTTACCAACGGCATGGTCATCCCAAATTATTCAAAACAGGACGATTGGGAGAGATTCAACGCCATGGGAGTGTCCCAGTACGGACAGATGACTGCAGGATCCTACATGTACATAGGCCCTCAGGGAATTGTCCACGGCACCACTATAACAGTCATGAATGCTGCACGCAAGCAGCTGAAAGCCAAGGATATCCCTGGTACAAGGGAGAACATGAAGGGAATGCTGTTCGTGACTGCCGGACTGGGTGGCATGTCAGGTGCCCAGCCCAAGGCTGGAAACATAGCAGGAGTGGTAAGCGTGACCGCCGAGATAAATCCGCTGGCTGCCAGAAAGCGGTTTGACCAGGGATGGGTGGATGAACTTCATGAAGACCTGGATGAACTGCTCCCGAGGATAAGGAAAGCCGTCTCGGACAAGGAGACAGTGTCCCTCGCATATGTCGGAAACATCGTCGACCTCTGGGAAAGGCTGGCTGACGAGAGGATCACAGTCGATCTGGGGTCCGACCAGACTTCCCTCCATAACCCTTGGGCAGGCGGCTATTACCCTGCTGGAATGACACTCGAAGAATCCAAGAAAATGATGGCCGAAGAACCTGCAAGGTTCAGGGAAGCCGTTAAGGAATCCCTCCGCAGGCAGGTTGCAGCCATCAACAGGCTTACGGAAAGAGGAATGTATTTCTTTGACTACGGCAACGCGTTCCTCCTCGAGTCTTCCCGCGCAGGAGCCGACGTACTAAAACCGGATGGTTCTTTCCGCTACCCTTCCTATGTCCAGGACATCATGGGCCCTCTTTATTTCGACTACGGATTCGGTCCTTTCCGCTGGGTCTGCATGAGCGAAAAACCTGAAGACCTCGCCAAATCGGACGCACTGGCGGTAAAGGTCCTCTCCGAGGAGGCTGAAACCGCACCCGAAGAGATTCGCGGGCAGTTGCTGGACAATATCCACTGGATTGAAGAAGCTGGGCGCAACAATCTGGTAGTGGGTTCCCAGGCAAGGATCCTTTATGCAGACTGCGAAGGCAGGACCAAGATAGCACTGGCTTTCAATGAGGCCATCCGAAAGGGAGAGATTACTGCCCCGATAGTACTGGGACGGGACCATCATGATGTTTCTGGTACTGATTCCCCGTTCAGGGAGACTTCCAACATCTATGACGGATCCCAGTTCACAGCTGACATGGCCATCCAGAATGTGATCGGTGATTCTTTCCGCGGTGCAACGTGGGTGTCGATCCACAATGGAGGAGGAGTCGGATGGGGCGAAGTGATTAACGGAGGATTCGGGATGGTCATAGACGGTTCAGATGAATCTGCCAGACACATCAGCCAGATGCTCTTCTGGGATGTCAACAACGGTATCGCCCGCAGGTCATGGGCGAGGAATGAAGGGGCCCGGCACGCCATCCTTCGCGAAATGGGCCGAACCCCGGGCCTGAATGTAACGATTCCGAACTTAACAGATGATTCACTGGTCTTAAACGCAATCGAACAACAATGACTCACATCATCTCGAAAGAACACCTGAGCTTGGAAAGGCTGAAGGGAATCCTTGCAAATCACGAAACACTTATTCTGGGTGACGAAGCGAAAAATGCTATTATCAAGTGCCGTAACTATCTGGATAGCAAAATGGAAGACATCAGCAGGCCGGTCTATGGGATCACTACCGGATTCGGTTCGCTGTACAATGTCACCATCCCGACAGACCAGCTTTCCCAACTTCAATATAACCTCGTGGTAAGCCATGCCTGCGGTACAGGAGAGACAGTACGCCCTGACATCGTCAAGCTGATGCTCCTTCTTAAGGCACAGTCTCTATCCTACGGCCATTCAGGAGCCCAGCTCATCACTGTCCAAAGGCTACTGGACATGTTCAACAACGACATCCTTCCTGTAGTTTACCAGCAGGGTTCGCTTGGAGCGTCAGGAGACCTAGCTCCCCTGGCACATTTGAGCCTCCCTCTAATAGGGCTTGGAGAAGTGCTATACAAAGGCAAGGTCCGGCCAAGTAAGGAAGTCTGGGACGAAATGGGTTGGAAAGCCATCACCCTGCAATCCAAGGAAGGACTTGCCCTACTCAACGGCACCCAGTTCATGAGTGCACATGCCATCTGGTCACTGATCCAGTGCCACAGGCTTTCAGAATGGGCAGACAAGATAGCCGCAATGTCCTTGGAAGCCTATGATGGAAGGATAGAGCCCTTCCTGCCGCTTACACATATGCTGAGACCTCACAGGGGACAGATTGACACTGCTGAAAGGTTCATCAGTCTTCTGGAAGGAAGCGAACTGATAGTCAGACCAAAGGAACATGTCCAGGATCCATATTCATTCCGCTGCATCCCACAGGTCCACGGTGCCGTCAAGGATAACATCCGTTACGTCGAGTCCGTAATTGAAAATGAGATCAATTCCGCCACTGACAATCCCAACGTGTTCCCTGACGAAGACATGATCATATCCGCAGGAAACTTCCATGGAGAACCGATCGCAATTCCCATGGATGCCCTGGCAATTGCGATGTCAGAACTGGCCAATATTTCCGAGAGGAGGATATTCCGCCTTATTTCAGGTCTGAGGGGCCTTCCTAAGTTCCTCGTGGTCAATCCCGGCCTGAACAGTGGTTTCATGATTCCCAAGTACACTGCCGCCTCCATAGTGAGCCAGAACAAGGGTCTATGCTGGCCTGCTTCAGTCGATTCAATCCCATCTTCCCAAGGACAGGAAGACCATGTGAGCATGGGGTCAAACTCTGCCACCAAGCTCGTCCGTATTGTTGAGAACTGCGAAAGGGTGCTGGCCATTGAACTATTCAATGCTGCCCAAGCCCTTGAATTCAGGCACAAGGAATCAGGGGAAAGGTCTTCCGCTGTTCTCGAGAAGATATTCAATGATTACCGCAAGGTCGTTCCTTTCATTGACAACGACACCTACATGCATCCGCTGATTGAGAAATCCATAGAGTTCATAAGATGAAACTAATACGCGGCATAGGAGAACTTGTCGGGATAGTTCAGGAAGGCGTCCTTCGCAAGCAGGGGAACCAGATGGACGAAGTCGTTTCCCTAAAGGATGCTTATCTTACCATCGAAGACGGCTTGATCGATGATTTCGGGCCGATGGCAGAATGCCCGGTCCCCTCCTCCGAAGATGAAGTTGTCGATGCCGATGGCGGGATGGTGATGCCCACATTCTGCGACTCACACACCCACATCTGCTATGCCGGAACAAGGGAGCGGGAATTCATTGACAAGATCAACGGACTCAGCTATGCTGAGATAGCCGCCCGAGGGGGCGGAATACTGAACTCCGCCGACCTTCTTCACAGGACCAGTGAAGACGAGCTTTTCGCCCAGACGATGGAGCGTGTGAATGAAATGATGGCAAAGGGAACCGGGGCGATAGAGATAAAGAGCGGTTACGGACTGACCACTGAAGACGAACTGAAGATGCTGAGGGTAATCCGCCGTGTAAAGGAAACTTCCCCGGCAATAATAAAAGCCACTTTCCTCGGTGCCCATGCCGTTGGCAGGGCGTACTATGGAAGACCGGATGAATATGTTGACTTGGTCTGCAAGGAAATGATTCCTGCAGTGGTCTCAGAGGGTCTGGCTGACTATGTTGACGTCTTCTGCGACGAAGGCTTCTTTACCACTGAACAGACAGTCCGAATCCTTGAAGCCGGAATTGCCAATGGGTTGGTACCGAAGATCCATGCCAACGAACTCGCATGCTCGGGCGGAGTCCAGGTAGGAGTTCGCTATGGCGCCCTCTCCGTCGATCATCTAGAACGTACGACAGACGCCGAAATCGAGGTGCTTAAGGGTAAGAGGACAATGCCCACCATGCTTCCCGGTTCTTCTTTCTTCCTCGGACTTCCTTATGGAAAGGCTAAGGATTTCATCAATTCGGGACTTGGGGTTGCCCTTGCTTCCGACTACAATCCAGGCTCTTCGCCTTCCGGAGACATGCGCTTCGTAATGGCTTTAGGGTGCATCAAGATGAGACTTACACCAGCCCAGGCTTTCAATGCATGTACTCTGAATTCAGCCTATGCCATGGGAGTGTCGGACATGGCAGGATCCATCACAAAAGGAAAGAGGGCCAACCTGATAATTACCAGGCCGGTCCCCTCACTTGCATTCCTTCCGTACTGTCATCAGACCCCTTTCATAAGGGAAGTGATCATTTGAAAGAGAATCTCGCTCCGAAAGTCATAACGAAGTCCAGCGGATGCTGACTGTAGATTGAACGTACATTTGCATTGCTGGCAAAGTGATAGCTGACTCCAGGCTCGGCGTAGATTCCCAGCATATCCCTCACATTCAACTGAAGACCGGCAGCCGCATTAACAGACCATTGCAGAGGCTTGACATCCAGTTTCCTGGTGTTGGCATCGCCACGAGGGGTTCCGGAAACCAGGGTTGAGGATTTCACCACTCCCTTGACGCATTTTTCCGCCATGCCGCCTCCAGAAAGATAGACGTCGAAAATCTTCCAGTCCAGAAGGCTGGCCCTGAGATTCAGAGGGATGCCAAGATAGCCAAGCGCCTGTGAATCTTCGGAAACAGTCACACCTGACGAGGTGGTGAACGAACTGTAGAGCATTGAATAAGTAAGACCGGATTCAAGCCACAGGAAATCGTTCAAGGGATAAGAAAGGCTCAGAGCAGCCCTGATCGGACGCCTGTGCTTCTCATCTTTCGTAACCGGTTCCGAAACTGCACGGGTATTGGTAGCGATGTAGTCATGAGGAGAAATCTTTGAGCCTTTTGTTGACATCACCTGCCCGTGCGGAGCAAATGAAGCATCATCATAAGAAGCAATGGGAGAATTGCCCTTGAAGAAGATGCTGGATTCTACAGTGTTGATGTCCTGGCTTCCTGCAGCCGTACTGGTCAGGGAAAGACCGGCCACCAGTTTGCGAAGGTTACTCAAACGGCCGTCATCGGTCGCAGAACTGTACTTGGACCAATCCTCCCCGTCATGATCGGTCTCAAATGGCACCTCTTGGGACTTCTTAGGTTCCTCCTTCACACCCATTTCTTCTTCTGCTGCTACAACAATGGGAGCTGGTTGAAGTTCAGGTACGGTTTCCGGCTCTACCTGCGGTTCAGCAGGAATAACTTCTGCTCTGTCGTCACGGACAGGCAGTACGGTGGAAAGAGGAATGTCATTGGAAGCGACAAGTTTCCCTGAAGACACCGGAACTTCCTCTATTTCAACTGAAGAAGAAGGATTTGCTTGCGGAAGTGTCCGGTGCTCCTGGGAATCCTGGGCGATGAACTCGTCTTTGTCGATTTCCTTGTCCACGAGATTGACGCCGGCAAAGACGCCCAATGCCACTGCTGCAGCAGCAGCGGCACTCCAGAGAAAGATCCGCCTCTTCGCGCGAGCCTTCCTCCTGGCTTCGAGGGTAGCCTCGATCCTATCCCAGAGTCCTTCAGGAACGGGCTCTTCGTGGTCGAGAAGTCTCTCCCTCAAAATATCGGTCCAATCTCTATCCATTATTATTGTTTCTCTTTTTCAAATAATCCTTAATCCAATGTGCTAGAAGTTGTCTGGCCCTGTGCAGCTGCGATGCTGAAGTGTTCTCGGAAATACCTAGCTGCCGCGCTATTTCCTTGTGGCTCATTTTCTCGAAGGCGTACAAGTTCAGCACCGTCCTGTAGCCTTCCGGCAGATCCTTTATCATCTCTTGAAGGACCTGCCCGGGTACATCCCCGACATCAGCCTCCCCATCAACATCATCCGGAACCTCTTCCGGAAGGTCATAGTCAAGTTTCACAAACACACCCTGTCGCCTCTTTCTCAGCAGTTTCAAGGCTTCGTTGACCGAGATCTGCCTCATCCAGGCCTTGAAAGATCCCTCTCCCCTGAATTCGAACCTGTCCAAAGATGTGAATATCTTCACAAAACTCTCCTGAAGGACATCGTTCTGGTCCGTAGGGTCAGGAAGGAACCTTGCACAAGTTGCGGCAAGATAGCGTGAGTAGCGATCATAAATCTGCCTCGCCGCACTCCCGTCACCGTTCCTAGCCCTTTCGATGACCGTTCTCTCTATATCTTCAGCCAACACCTTACTTGTTATCAACCCTTCTTCCGTACTTGAACACCGCCTCTTGTTCCCCGTCGAAAGACATCCAGTGGAGTGTCACTTCATGGGGGGACAAAAACTCGTCCTTCCTACCAAGGTACATATGGAACAACTTGAAAGCCACTAGGCCCTCTCCCCAGCTTGTCTGAAGATCCCCGTTGTTCTTATGCACAAAATAGAGATGGTCGGGGTGAGACTTGGAAGCATAAAGGTTGACTGAATGGGTGGCAACGCCTCCCCAATATGTCGCAAAATGTATGGTCAGGTAACCGTCTTCCGAGAAGGTGAGCCAGTCCGGCGTGCCGTTGCTGCTCACAATCTCCACGGGATCACTGTTGTTCAGCAATTCCGACGTTGTCTCGTAACCGACATCGACAATAAAGACCTGGGCATCAGAAGGAGGGATGTCCAATCCGTCATTTATGTCGACATAATTCGCCTCCTTGGTGAGGAGGGAGTCGATCCGGTTGACAGTGACCAGTTTTGAGAACATGCTGCTCGACCTCTTGGTGTCAGAGAATGACAGGAGGGCCCTCACCTCGCTGTGGAACGGATTCGTCCATTCAAACGGCTCCAAGGTGTTCTTCTCGTCAAGTTGGAAATAAGTACTACCTGACTGTGAAGACTTCACCGTGACAATCGCGTCGGCCCACATGATGCTCTCCTCGATGCTCGAGGCCGAATTGACGTTGTCTGGAAGATACGCGTTGTCAACGCCGTCCATGCAAGAGGTCAGAGCGGAAAAGGACAGAAGTACCGCCGCCGCTACACCAGCAGTGGCGCCAAAGGTCCCCTTCTTCGATTTGACAGTTGATTCTCTCATGGTTTCTATCAACTAAATCCCTCATTTGCGAAATCTTGCATAAAAATGATAAAAAAATTTATAACTTGCGAAAGATTATAGGACGAACCTATCAAAATGAATAAAAGAGAATTGTCCAGACTGGCCGTATCACTCGTCCCTGTTGTGGTACTCGTCGCCCTTCTCTCCCTGGACATCAGCATATTCGGAAGTGATGCTATCATGGGCGCAAGCCAGGTTTCCCTGCTTTTTGCGGCGGGGATATGTGTCTGGCTGGCAATGTGGCTTTTCAAGGTGCCATGGCATAATTTTGAAGAGGCCGTCAAGGGAAACATCGGAGATGTCACCACTGCAATTGTCATCTTATTCCTTATCGGTGCCATTTCCGGTACCTGGACGATGAGCGGTATCGTTCCTACTTTCATTTATTACGGTGTCAAGATAATCAGTCCTAAGGTGTTCCTGGTCACTGCGTGCATTATCTGCGCATTGGTTTCCCTGATGATAGGCAGTTCATGGACGACTATCGCCACAATCGGAGTCGCCCTCCTCGGAATCGGGAAGGCTGAAGGTTTCAATGAGGGGTTGATCGCAGGCGCAATCATTTCCGGCGCATATTTCGGAGACAAGATCTCTCCCCTCTCAGACACTACCGTACTGGCCTCTTCCATGAACAAGGTGCCCCTCTTCACTCACATCCGGTACATGCTGTTCACAACGGTCCCCTCGATCACAATCACCCTGATTATATTCCTGATAATTGGCTTCACCCACACGACATCCGACTCCCAGAGCATATCCCAGTTCACCGAGGTCCTTGGCAACAGTTTCAGGATAACCCCATGGTTGCTGGTCGTACCCGTTCTGACGGGAGTCATGATAGCCCGCAAGATGCCTGCGATAATGGTTCTTGCCCTGTCAGTAGTGCTCGCCGCCATAGCTGCGCTCATCTTTCAACCTTCAATCATAGAAGGGATTGGGACAGGATCGATAGAAGGGGCACGCTGGAAGGTCATGTTCACTGGCATAGTCCAGACCATCTACGACACGGTGTCTGTTGAGACCGGTAATCCGGATGTCAACCAGCTTGTTACCTCAAGGGGAATGGTAGGTATGCTGAACACGGTTTATCTGATTATCTGTGCCATGTGTTTCGGGTCTGCCATGAAGGCAAGCGGGATGCTTAGCAACCTGGCGTCCATCCTGAAGACATTCAGTAAAAGGCGGGGCAGCCTGGTGGCTTCCACTGTAGTAACCGGAACCACCCTGAACGGCCTTGTGTCCGACCAATACCTTTCAATCATCCTCACCTCCAGTATATTCAAGGATGTCTATGAGAAGGAAGGCTATGAGGACAGGCTCCTGAGCCGTTCAGTAGAGGATTCTGCAACTGTCACATCTCCCCTCTTTCCATGGAGCAGTTGCGGCATGACCCAATCCACAATCCTGGGGGTAGCTACAATCACCTATTTCCCGTTCTGCTTCTTCAACCTTATCAGTCCTTTGATGAGCATAATAATAGCCCTGACAGGCTATAAAGTCGTCAGGGCTGTAAAGACTGAAGTCCAGGACTAGTTCTGCTTCTTTAGCAAGTCACGGATCTCCTCGAGGAGAACCACATCATCCGGCTTCGGTGCAGGAGCGGCAGCTGCCTCTTCTTCCTTCTTCTTCTCACTCATAGCCTTGGCCTTGTTGATAGCCTTGATCACCAAGAAGATGCAGAGCGCGACAAGGAGGAAGTCAACCGTCACCTGGATGAAATTACCATAGTTCAGAGTGACTGCCTGCTTGACAACTTCGCCTGCTTCGTCAAGCTTGGGAGCCCTGAGGGTAGCAGAGAGAGTCGTGAAATCGACGTTCCCGAGAAGGGCGCCGACCAGAGGCATGATAAGGTCATTCACAAGAGATGTGATGATCTTGCCGAATGCACCGCCGATGACCACACCGACAGCCATGTCAATGACATTGCCTTTCATTGCAAAGTCCTTGAACTCTTTCATTAAACTAGCCATAATGAGATACTATTTGATGGTTGAAATAAAAGCCCCGGCATCCTTGAGCGTCTCGACCTTCCCCACATCCATAAGCTTCAGGCCATCAGGCAGTATGCCATGAATGATACGCTTCGCACACTCCTTGATGTAGAAGTCCATGATCGAGAACTTCCCTTCCCATCCGTCCTCATCAAATATAGTGAATATTCTGTCAGAAATCAAGTGCACTCCGGAAAAAGCTAATCTCCGGCACTTGCCTGGATCGAGCCCTGTGAACGGAGTCCGGACCTCTCCGGTTGCGACATTAGTCCAACCGACCATCCTCATGTTCTCATCAAACAGGAGGTAACGTTGAGTCTCCCTGTCGCTGACAAGGATGTTCGCCACAGCGTCCGGCTCAGCCTGGGAAATGAACCATCCAATGTCCAGATCCGACAGGATGTCCACATTATGGACAAGGAAAGGGGCTCCCTCAAGCATTTTGCGTGCATATAGGATTCCTCCTCCGGTCTCACGCAGGAAATCACGCTCATCAGAAAACGAAACCTTCATCCCGAAATCCTTCTCTTCATGGACATAGTCCATTATTGAATCCGGGAAATGGTGGACATTGATCACAAGCTCGTCAAACCCGGCTGCCTTCAGTTTCATCGCCACATGGTACAGAAGAGGCTTGCCTCCAACAGGAACAAGTGCCTTGGGGATTGTGTCCGTGTATGGTTTCAGCCTGGTACCCAGGCCGGCTGCGAAGATCAAGGCTTTCATCTAGAGGATTTTCTCAATGTCAAGCTCACGGTGGGTAACCGTTATCTTAATGTCGTATTTCTCTGAAAGGTGGTTGGCAAGATGTTCTGCACAATAGACTGACCGATGCTGGCCCCCGGTACAGCCAAAGCACACCTGAAGATGGGTGAACTTCCTTTCCATGAAACACTTGACATGGTTGTCAACCATAGAATAGACATTGTCCAGGAATTTCGTTATGCCTCCGTCATCCTCCAGGAACTTGATAACTTCCTGATCGAGTCCCGTAAACTGCCGGTAGTACTCGAACTTCCCTGGATTGTTGATTGCCCTGCAATCGAAAACATATCCTCCCCCATTTCCGGAATTATCCACCGGAATGCCTTTCTTGTAGGCAAAACTGTAGATACTGACTTCCAGGCGCTTGTCCTCAACTATGTTGTTGAACTGGGCCATCGTGGTCAGTTTGGTAAGGATTCCGTTGAGATAAGGGTAATCTGCAAAAGGTTTTTTAAGAAGCCTGCGAAGATTGCTCAAGGCGAAGGGCACACTTGCCAAGAAGTGGGGTTTTTTCTCAAAATACCCCCTGAATCCGTAGGCACCAAGGACTTGAAGCGTACGGAACAGAACGAACAGCCTCAGCCTCTCTTGGAAATGTTCTTCACGTACAGGAATATATTCCTTCAAGGCCTCAAGGTAGGTTCGGACCATTTCCTTGCGGAGTTTCTCGGGATAGCGGGAACGGGCCTGCCAGATAAAAGAAGCCACATCATAGTAAACCGGTCCTTTCCTACCTCCTTGGAAATCTATGAAATAGGGTTCTCCATCCTTCACCATGACGTTTCTCGCCTGGAAGTCCCTGCACATGAATGTGTCTCCCATGTCATGCATCAGATCATCACGGAGACGCTCGAAGTCTTCCTGTAGCCTGACCTCGTTGAACTCCAGTCCCGTAGCCTTCAGGAAACAGTACTTGAAGTAATTGAGATCGAACATTATCATCCTTTCGTTGAAGGCCGGTTCTGGATAGCAGACTGACCAGTCCAGTCCCTTCGCCCCATCGAACTGGATCTTCGGGAGCATTGCCATGGCATCGCACAGAAGCCTGCTCTCCTCTGGACTGTATTCCCCGCTCTCCCTTCCCTGGGAGACCATCTTGTAGAGCTGGTCGTCCCCAAGGTCCTCCTGGATGTATCGCAAGCAGTCATCGGAAACTGCATAAACCTCGGGAACATTGATTCCTTTACTGCGGAAATGATGGCTCAGCCTGATGAAAGCATTATTTTCTTCCTTGCTGGTACCTACTACACCAATAATGGAGATATTTCCACCTTTGAGGCGGAAATATCTCCTGTTGCTTCCAGAGGAATTGAATTCCTCCGTATCGATCAACTCATGTCCTGTGTAGCTTTCGAATAATTCCTTGAGCTTGTCCATTCAGAGTTAATAGAGATTGCTGTACTTGACCCCGTTGGAGTCATAATTGTATTTCTGGGCCAGCTTGCCGTACATCTGTCCGAGGACTTCGAGGTAAGGCTTGCCTTCTACGAGGGTGGTGCGGTAGACGGTGTCGTCAACCTTGTAGTAATCCACTCCATCGAGATTGATGATGTCATAGTCGTCAGGCAGTTCCTCGACGAGGGCTCCTGCAGGAGGGACGATGACCTCATACTGGCCATTGGAATTAACGATGTAGAAAACGCCGTCCTGATAGTAGTAGGGCTGATTGGCGTAGGCGTAGCTCTGAGCCAGTCCAAGCCTGTTGGCGAGGGTGTAGGCATCGTTGGCCCTGGTAACATTCAGGGCGAGGGAGCTGTTCTGCGCCGCAATCGTGGCGTTGTTCTGGGCAATTATACGGTTCTGTTCGTCGATGATCCTGTTGTTGGCATCAATCGCGTTGTACATCCTGTAGGTGTTGTGATAGTACGCAAAACGTACTGTCGAGAACACGAGGTCAGAGATGGCGAGGTCGATGCAAACTCCGAAAGGAGGTCTGCAGATCACCCAGAACCCGTTGTAGGGCCTGTAGTAGATCCCATCGTAGAAGCAGTAGTCAATTCCCCAGTAGTGGAGTCTCCTGTAACGAGGAGGCAGGTAGTTTACCCTGTAGCCGTAGTAGTGAGGATGATGACCCCAGAAGTGGCCGGGACGGTCGTAAGGCAGGAAATCACGCTCCCTCGGAGGGATCCTGTGGACATTCCTGTCCTCGCCAATCCTCATGAAATCATTGCGGGTCTCATGCATCACGTCGTTTCCGGCGCGGGACATATTCTTATCGTAGGTGGTAAGTCCATTCCTGGTGGCATTGCCAACCCTCTGGGACTGCTCCCTCCTGGTGTTGTCAGCTGCGCCACGCGCTACGCTGCTCCTGGAAGAAGATCCGATAGGTTGTGCAACCCTCTGGGAAGAGCTCCTTGAACTGGTGGCAGAAGAACTTCTGGCAGTTGTGGCAGAGCTTCTGGAGGAAGAACCATTATTGACCTGAGGTCTGGAAGCAGTTGCAGAACTTCTGGAAGAAGTAGCTGAACTTCTGGAGGTAGTAGCGGAACTTCTGGAAGAAGAACCGTTGTTCACCTGAGGGCTAGAAGCAGTCGCTGAACTTCTGGAAGAAGAACCGTTATTGACCTGAGGTCTGGAAGCAGTGGCAGAGCTTCTTGAAGAAGTAGCTGAACTCCTGGAAGTAGTGGCGGAGCTTCTGGAAGAAGAACCGTTGTTTATCTGAGGCCTGGAGACAGTGGCTGAACTCCTGGAAACGTTGGCAGAAGTCCTGGCGCTTCCGGAATAAGAAGGGCTCCTGGAAACAGAAGCAGAACTTCTTGACATGGAAGAAGAACTTCTGGACATTGAAGCCGATCCTCTGGAAGCCGATGAGGAACTTCTGGAAACGGATGGAGATGAACTTCTTGTCGAAGGACTATGCTGTGCAGATGCGGTGCTCCTGGAAGAGCCGGAAGAACGTCTTGCCTGGGAATATGAATCCGCAGGGAATGCAACCATGGCCGCGGCCACTATCGATGCGATTGCAATGTTATAGATGTTTTTCATATCTCAGTAGTTTTAGCAGTTGTTAATGGTAGATAAAGTATTTGCCCGAGAGCTTCTTGAATTCCTCGACATCCTTGGACCAGTAGTCTTTGATGTCCTCGACTTTAAGTCGCTTCTCAAAAGCCATTCTTACATAATCCGTACCACAAACTTTATCGAACATCCCATTACGCCCTCCAGATAGCTTGAAGGGGTTTTTTGAAGGATAAAGTTCATTAACAGCCTGCATAACGTAGAACTGTGTGAGTGTACAGCAAGCAGCATCGAAATCGGTATAATGGTATTGGACTCCGTGGACGAGTTTCCCTTGTGAACTCCCGGAGAATGGTTTGAAATGTATGGTCCGGAACGCTATACCGGGAAGGTTGTAGCTGTCCAGACGGGCCTTGAGTCTGTCGGCGTCTATCCATTCCGCGGCGAACACTTCGAATGGAAGGGTATAGCCTATCCCGATGTTCAGATAGCCTTGGAACTCTCCTGCTATTCCTGCAGAAGGATAGTTGATTGCAGTCTGGGGATAGGGAATGTTCGGGGAAGGAAGTACCCATGGAAGCCCGGTATCTGTGTACAACATATTCCTGCGCCATCCTTCCATAGGGACGACAGTAAGCTTGCATTTTAGAGGTTTCTGGTCCCCCTTTTCGCCACAATTGAGACCCTCCTCATTGATCAGGGTAGCCAGTTCTCCCACAGTAAGGCCGTAGATGTACGGTATCTTGAACTCACTGACGAATGAATGGAAACCGTCTTCCACTATGCAGCCCTCTACCTTGTTACCCCCGAGAGGATTAGGCCTGTCAAGGACCATAACCTCTATTCCCTGCTCTGAACAGGCCCGCATCACGAGCCCGAGGGTGCTGATGAAGGTGTATGACCGACTGCCGACATCCTGGATGTCATAGACAACGATATCAAGTCCGGAAAGCATTTCCGGGGTAGGCTTGCGATGTGCGCCATAGACCGAGAATACCGGAAGTCCGGTGACCGGATCCTTTCCATCCTCTACCCTTCCCCCGGCGTAAATGTCTCCCCTGACTCCATGTTCAGGAGCAAAGAGTTTCTTGAGGTTCACCTGTGGGGCATCATTCAGGATGTCTATTGTGGATCGGAGATGGCTGTCAACCCCGCTGGGGTTGGTCACCAGACCGACCCTTTTGCCTTCCAGTCCTTCAAAACCTCTGCTTTCCAGGACTTCTATTCCCGTACGCACCTGTGAGTGGAGGGTCAAGGCTGCCAGCATGGATGCCGCTGCCAGCCAAAGGGATTTTCTATTCATCTTTTTTGTCTTTATTGTCGGAGGCCTTTCCGAATGAAGGGTCAATCTTGATAAGGGCAGTCACGGCGAAGGTCACCAGGCAGAAGACCATCACCAGAAGGAAGAAACTGTGGTAACCCACCTTGTCTGCAAGGTAACCGGAAACCATTCCCGGAAGCATCAGACCCAGATAGGTAATACCGGTGCAGATGGAATAATGGGATGTCTTGAACTCGCCGGCACTGAAGTAGAGCATGAACAGAGTCAAGGCAGTAAACCCGAAGCCATAACCGAACTGTTCCACGAATATGCAGGCAGTGATGATTCCCATCCCCGCCTCGTGCCCTGAACTCAGGTACACGTACACCAGGTCAGGGAGAGTGAGTGCAAGCACCATGGGCCAGAGCCATTTCTTCACTCCGTCACGGCTGGCCAGGATCCCTCCGGCTATACCTCCCAGCATCAGGCCTATCACGCCGATCGTTCCGTAGGCAAGTCCGTATTGCTCGGCACTGAGCCCAAGTCCGCCCTCAGAAGCCGGTCTGAGAAGGAAAGTGGGGCTCATCTTTGTGAGGAGAGCCTCCGGGAAACGGAAAAGCAGAAGGAATAACAAAGCAACAATCGTTTCCTTTAGGGGGAATTTGGTGAAATAGCTTGAGAAAGTACGACCCAGGGTAAGCATCGTCTCACTCGCTGAAAGGGATCTGGGTTGGTCGCCTTCACTCTTTGGAAGGTAAAACTTATGATATAGGGCCATCGCCAGGAACAATCCTGCAAGACCGAAAAAAACGAGGCTCCATGAAAAAGCGACCCTCCCTCCAGATGCTTTCTGGATGAGACCGGCCACAGGTACGAGGACACCGTTTCCGAAGATAACCGCAAGACGATAGACAGTGTTGCGGATTCCTACGAAGAATGATTGCTGATGCGGATCCAATTCTATCATGTAATAACCGTCAGCCGCGATGTCATGGGTAGCACTTGAAAAGCCCATCAGGAAGAGGAAGAACATGATGAATTGGAACCAGCTGGAAGTCCCGATAGTGAAAGCAACTCCGGCAAAGGCAGCCCCCAGAAGCATCTGCATTGCTATCACCCACCATCTCTTTGTCTTGAATATATCGACGAAAGGACTCCAAAGAGGCTTCACTATCCAGGGAAGCTGGAGCCAGCTGGTGTAGAGCGCTATCTGGGTGTTCGTCATACCCATCTGTAGGAGTATGACCACGGATACACCGGTAACTATGATATTGGGAAGTCCCTCGGCCGAATAGACCGTTGGAATCCAGTACCAGGGTGACTTTTTATCTTTCATCAGCATTTAGTTTGTTCAATGGTCCCAATTCGGAGCCGGGATAATAATGTTTCAAAATATCTTTGAAGGAATACCCCCTTGCTCCCATTACGGCTGCCCCAATCTGGCATAGCCCCACTCCATGGCCCCATCCTGCCCCTCTCAGAATGAACCTATCCCCTTCCCTGGAGACCTCGAAAGCGGAACTCTTGAGGTGGGATTCTGAAAGCCACTTCCTGATTATCAATTCCTTCCCCACAATCATATGTCTCTTGCCGCCCTCTATCAGGAGCTTCTTGATCCTACCTGAAGGTCCCCTATCGACAGGTTTCAAATCATCAATCGTGCCGAAATCTACTCCGGAGCGTCTGCGAATAAGATCCGAGAGGCCTTCTCTGGTGTATTCTTCCTTCCACCTGTAGAAATCCTTGGTCTCAAGGTCATAGTCATTAAGGACCTGGGAAAGGATGGTCTCGTCTGTGGTGTTGCAGAAAGGGTCTCCATCTTCCGACCAGGAAGGAGTGTCAGGAAGGGACTTGAGGTAGGGAAAATCCTTGTCTTCCCAGCAAGTACTGAAGATTTCCATGCGTCCCCCGCAACACTTCGAGAAACGTGCATCACAGATTTCTCCTCCGTACTGGAGAACAAGGCCCCAGGTCAGGTCTATTGCTTTACGTACATTGTCTCCGACAGCCATGGAGAGGCCCTGAAAACGCTGGCAGTGGTCGTCAGCGCAGACATCGAAGAACTCATGGTCCTCATGGTCGAACCATTTGATATATTCATTGCCAGCCATGGAGAGTTCTTCTTCCTTCTTTTCGCTTGCACCTCCGCGCTTGGAAATCATTGACAGGACCCAGGAGCGGGAGATGACAGCATGGGCCTTCAGGAACTCCAACCCGGCAGAAGCCTTCATTTCCGAAGAGATGACGCTGAGAAGATAATCCTCAACTCCGATTATGTTCACTGCCCAGACCTTGCCTTCGGCAGCGATGAATTTCAAGGTCCCGGCAAACTTCTGGTCAACCTTCCTTTCCCAATGGAAACCGACCCCAATCGTAACCCCGTGAAGGATGAATGAAGGTTCTGCAAACATCGTGGACTCAGTCACCGCCTCGAAGAACAATTCATCGTAGAGGACTCCGTTATAGGATATCCTCCCATCCTTGAAAGAAACCTTCTGCGGTCCGGCACCATCGGAAATGATCTCGAACTCGATTTCAGGTCCGGACATTATGCCCACCTCCAGTTTCTC